>NZ_CP162130.1:757500-1057500 GCF_040833975.1 Leptospira sp. WS92.C1 | reverse complement strand
TTTTATGTTTCTTCCGAAACAAAAGAATGGGAAAAAGACGACAAGCTCAAAATTGAAGTTCTCAGTATCTTCCCAAAAGGAAATGGAGAGCTCTCTTTTGAGAGAAAAATTATAGTTCGTCTCTCCTTTATCGCAAGCGATGATAGAGAGGAATGGAGAATTCGATCCGGCGGAATCGTAACCAGTCAAAACGAAATCGTTTTGCAGGAATCCTTATACCAAGAATTTCACGTGCTCCACATGGGGGCTAGAGAATCGGATCCTAAAGAATGGAAACTCAGCGAAATGGGAGCTGCCGGAAAGGTCAGGGAAGTCGGAAATGTTACATCCAGCGGCAACCTATGGGGGGAGATCGCTCCGGACGGAAAGTCTTTCAAGTTTTCCAAACGAATCTTTTATAAAATCGGTGAACCTTTTCTCGGAAGAATCACAACAAACGTAAATCAAAAAAAATCAACGATAGACAATGAAATAGCCGGAGCCGTGTTTTACAAAGCGGGCAAAAAAGCGGCGGGACGGATCATCGCAATTTTTTCGAAAACAGATTTTATAAAACCGGGTATGATCTTTCTCGTGGGAAAAGACAAAATTCCATGCAAGCTGATCGAAGTTTTTCAACATTCCGGAAGTCTGGAACCCGTCGATACGATAAAGGAGCTGACGGTTTCGGCAGGGGAACCCGTTTTATTACAAGGAAACGTGGATAAAAAAGCGATCAACAAAAGGGCGACCGCCGACGAACTGATACGTAAACTGAAATCCGATCCTAATGTGAGTAAAGAGGAACTGATACGAGAAATCGAAAAACTGAAAAACGAAAAATAATCGTTCAAGTATTTTCCTATCTCCCGCTCCCTTATTTTGATAACATTTTGAAACGTAGTCTCTGAAACGGATATTCGACCAGAATATAAAGTGGAACCGCAAGTAGAATGATCAGAATAAATATTACTATGAATTGGGAAAAAAATACCCAGGACGATTCCGGTACCGATTTGATTCCGAGAATAGACATAGCGACTCCGATCAAAGCCAAATGCCAGAGATAGATCGTAAAGCTCAATCTTGCGATCGGAACAAACAATCTTAAACTCAAGAATTTGTGTAAGAATCCTTCGAATCGAACAATTGATAACATCAAAACGCCGGCAAAACCTATATTCAAAAAATTGTATCTAACCGTATGGGTGAAAATATTATTCATCTCCTGGTGAATCCAGTTCGAAGCGACCAAAAGAGTCAGAAAAAAGAATAGGGTAGAATAATAAACGGGATCACTTTGTTTGAGCCTTTCCACGATACCTTTGTGATTCATATAGATATCCATCGCGACGACCCCGATCACGATAGAATCAAATCGAGTATGAAAGGGAAAGTAAATCTCGTTAAAGTATTCGGGAGAAGAAGGATTACTCGTTTTTATGTAAATCCAAAACCGAGCCAGGGTTGGAATCAAAATAAGAAGCCATAAAAAGCACTGTCTCACTTTGAAATCTTTTTTAAACAAAAGCCACGCGCAGAAAAATGGGAAAATTAGATAAAATTGTTCTTCTATGGATAAAGACCAAGTGTGACTGTTAATTCCTTGGAGATAGTTACCCAGAAAAAGAAAATCTCTCCAAGAATTCATTAAAGATATGCTCACCCGATTTGCCTGCTCTACCATTTCAGCTTTCTGAGCGATCTTAAAAACGATAACCCAGAACACAAGACTGATCGTGAGAAAAACATAGTAAGCCGGAAAAATACGAAGAGTCCTTTTGAGATAAAAGCTTTTAAAATTAATTTTACCGTTTCTTATCCAGTCCTTCCATAACCCCATAGAAATTAAGAAACCGCTGAGAACAAACGAAAGATCGACTCCCGACCAGAAAAAAGATTTAGAATCGAACGTTTCTGACTTTTCCCAAACCAACGCATAGTGATTCAAGATCACTAAAATGATTGCGAAAGCGCGAAGTCCATTGAGAGATCGAATCTCCGATTCTCTATGAAACCAAATATCTTTTATAAACGCTTGCATGCCTTCCCCAATTTCATCATCTGAATTTTTAACAAAAAAGTTCCTGTCAATAAATCAACATCGTGCCTATACTAACTTTGACCTTTTCGTTTATTACGTTTTGAATATTCAAGTGAGCCATTTTTTTTAAAAAATTTACTTCCGTTTAAAAAAATAAAATTTAAAGTCATAAAAAGCAAAACGATTGTATTTAAACAGATATCGGTTTATTTTTTATATTAAAACGACATGAATATCTTAGAATACTTACTCGACATCTTTGATATTTTAAAATAATATTCAGTAAAATGAATATACAAATAACTTTGAAGAAATTAAGACGAATTAGCGCAGCGATTCGACAAGAAAGAAATGATTCTTTGCCTAATATTGTTTAGAAAAAAGAAAAAACCGCTTTAATATTTGAGAGACAAAGAAGAGAAAAGAGGGGTGAAAAAAGGGAAAAAACGTGTTAACAAAAACCGCAGACCTTTATAATCTGCGGTTTTCGACTTTACTTGTTGCGTTTACGCATGTTCGCATCGAGGTATTTTTTGCGAAGACGCAAACTCTGAGGAGTCACTTCCAGAAGTTCATCGTCGTCTAAGAATTCGATGTTTTGTTCCAAAGAAAATTTTCTCGGAGGAATCAAACGAATCGCTTCGTCGGCTCCGGAAGAGCGAACGTTACTCAGCTTTTTCTCTTTCACCGGATTGACTTCGAGGTCGTTTTCACGAGAGTGAATTCCGATGATCATTCCGGGATAAACTGCGGTGTTTGGTCCGATGACCAATTCTCCACGTTCCTGAATCTTCCAAAGAGCGTATGCAGTGGATTCACCTGAGTCCATAGAAATCAGAGCACCGTTTTTACGACCGGGGATATCACCCTTATAAACGTCAAAGCGAAGAAAACGAGAGGACATCACACCTTCGCCGCGGGTTTCGGAGATAAAGTATCCTCTAAACCCGATGATACCGCGCGTAGGGATCACAAATTCCACCCGGGTCATTCCGGACGGATGTGCGTCCATCAGTTGCAGTTCGCCCTTTCTGCGATTGAGTTCGGAAATAATCTGACCGGTAAACTGATCCGGGATGTCCATTACCAAATACTCATAAGGCTCGAGTTTCTGACCTTGTTCATTGGACTTTAAGATAACTTCTGGACGAGAAACTTGGATTTCAAATCCTTCTCTTCTCATCGTTTCGATCAGAACGGATAAGTGAAGTTCACCACGACCAAGAACCTTAAAACGGTCCTTGTCTTCGGTTTCTTCCAATCTCATCGCAACGTTGGTTTCTAATTCGCGATCCAAACGTTCGCGGATATTCCGAGTAGTTACAAACTTTCCTTCCTTTCCGGCGAATGGAGAATTGTTTACCATAAAATACATGGATACCGTCGGTTCTTCCACTTCGATTGCTGGTCTTGGAGCGGGTTTTCCCGGTTCGCAAATCGTATCTCCGATAAATACATCGGGAAGTCCCGCGATCGCGATGATATCGCCTGCTTCCGCAGTATTTACTTCGTTTCTTTTCAGACCTTCGAAATTGTATAATTTTGTAATTCGAAATAGAGTCGTATCGGCTGGTGCCGACGTGTCGGTCTTCTTCGCCGCAAGTTGAATCACATTCATTCCCAAAGCCATCTTTCCCGCGTAGATTTTACCGACTGCGATTCTTCCTACATAGTCGTTGTAATCCAAGGAAGTAACTTGGAATTGAAGCGGAGCTTCGTTGTCCGCTTGAACGGGAGGAACGTGGCTAAGAACCGTATCCAAAAGAGGATCCAAGTTTGTGCCTGGAGATTCGCTCAAGCGATGAACCGCCCAACCTTGTTTTGCAGAAGCATAAACGATCGGGAAATCCAATTGTTCGTCGGTGGCTCCGAGATCCGAAAAGAGATCAAATGCCATGTCTACAACCGCTTCGGGTCTTGCACCGGGACGATCGATTTTATTGATTACGAGAATCGGCTTGTGACCGAGTTGAAGCGACTTGCCCAGAACAAAACGAGTCTGGGGCATCGGTCCGTCAAATGCATCCACGAGAAGAAGACAAGAATCCGCAGTAGAAAGAACGCGCTCCACTTCCCCGCCGAAATCCGCGTGTCCCGGGGTATCAACAACGTTAATTCTGGTTCCTTTGTAAACGACGGCCGTATTCTTAGCCTTGATCGTAATTCCTTTTTCCTTTTCCAGGTCATTGGAGTCCATGATCCGATCTGTGTCTTCTTTAGCGGTGACAGCTCCTGTCTGACGGAGGATTCCGTCCAAAAGGGTGGTTTTCCCATGGTCTACGTGGGCGATAATAGCGATATTGCGGATTTCCATTCTAAGACCAAAAATTTCGGAAGCCTCCTGGTGTAAACCCGGTTTTTTGTCAATTTTTTAAGAATGCATTTTTTCTAAGAATTGAGGTATTTCTGGATGCGGGAACTCCTCAAAAAATGAAATCCAACCGGAGCGAAGCTTTGCAGTTCCAAACGGAAACTTCTTTTTCAATCGAAAGACTTTTTTGAAAGAATAGGAGTTCCTACTTTTTCATCCTTTTCGGAAAGAGCATGTACACTGAGAATTTGTAAGAGTTCCCACATTTTTCAGAATCTTAAAGAGGAATTTGGATTTTTTTTCAAACAATATAGGAGTTCCCACATTTTCCAAGTTTGAAAGTAATTTTATTCCTCCGGCAAAAAATCCGGCTCCAAAATTCTTGGGCAAAAGCGAAAGATCGTTCCAAAGTAATGACGAGCGACCGAATGAAAGATCCACTCCCCGCCCGCGGTTTGAGAATCTCCAAACTCAGAAACGGGATAACCCTTTCTTCGAAATAGGGAATCCAAATCCCAGTCTTCTTCACCCGGAAGCACCTGAATTTTCAACATCGCATAAAAGGATCCACTTGTAGGATCGTATCGAAACACAAGCGCACGCGAGGAAAACGGATTCCGAATCGTAAAGGTAGCCCAACTTCCTTTGGGCCCGGATTCCGCGCCTCCGAGAAAATAAAGTTCATACCCTAAATCGGTTTCCTCTCCAAAGAATTCTTTAAATTCGGAATAGAATGCTTCCGCGAAATCGTTCTGCAAATTTTGATTCGGATCGAACCCGAAGGACATAAGGAAAGAATTTAGAATTCCTTCTAAGAAGAAAAGTCTTTTGAAAAAGAGGGAGTTCCCACATTTTTCGAGTTTTACCGGATTATCGGAAAAAGTGGGAACTGCAACTTTCATTCCGATTTCATTTCAATCGTCTCGATTCCTCAAAGATCTGTCCGGAGCTCCGACCTTGATCTTGAATCGAGATTTTGTAAGAGTTCCCACATCTCTCCGCAAGGGACATGAAAGGCTTGGTCCGCAAATGACTGTGAATTTCTCATCTTTATACCGCACTCAGGACCGAGCGGGAATCCGCGAGCCTGGAATGGCCCGGTCCCCGCTGAACGTTACCCCCTATGGATATTCAGCGGGGATGCGGCCAGAATGAATTGAAAAGAATGTTTTGTTATAAAACAAATTCGAAGGAGTTCTCACATCTTTCGAGTCTCATTCCAAAATTTCTTCCTATCTTTGTCGGAACTGATAAAATCCTTGCTGAATTTCCAATCCAAGATCCGATCGAATTCGTGTAAGAGGGAAATCAAATCATGAGTCAACAAACCCACTATCGTTCGTGCATGCTTTGCGAAGCAATGTGTGGTCTGAGAATCGAAGTCGAAGACGGAATCATTTCCGCCATCCGCGGCGACAAAGACGACCCTTTTAGCAGAGGCCATCTTTGCGCCAAAGGTCCCGAACTCAAAAATCTCTACGAAGATCCGGATCGCCTCAAATTCCCCGTCAAGAAAACGGAAAATGGCTGGGTCCAAGTTAGTTGGGTGGAGGCTCTTTCTGCGACTGCAAAAGCACTTTTTGAAATTCAAAACAAATACGGGAAAGATTCTGTTGCAGTCTACAATGGAAATCCGAGCGTTCATAACTACGGTTCCATGCTCTTCGGTCAGAGATTTTCCAATCGTCTCAAAACCAAAAATCATTATTCCGCGACTTCCGTGGATCAACTTCCTCATCAACTTCTTTCGTATTGGATGTTCGGCCATCAACTTTTGATTCCAATCCCCGACATCGATCACACTATGTATTTTCTCATTCTCGGCGGAAATCCGTTCGCCTCTAACGGAAGTCTGATGACCGTCCCCGACGTGAAAAAAAGACTAAAGGAACTTCAAGAGCGAGGCGGAAAATATGTGGTTGTCGACCCGAGAAAAACGGAAACGGCGACTCATGCGGACGAACACGTATTTATCCGCCCCGGTGCGGACGCTTTCTTTTTATTAGCGATTTTGAATGTGTTTTTTGAAAAGAATCTGATCAAACCTTCCGATCTATACGATCCGAAAGAATTGAAATTCATCGCGGAACTTGCTTCTCAGTATTCCCCGATCAATGTGGAAACAGTTACCGGAGTTTCCGCATTGACCATCGAGAGGATAGCTCTTGAGTTTTCTTCTGCTAAAAATGCGGTTTGTTACGGAAGAATCGGAGTTTCCACGCAACCTTTCGGCGCACTCTGTCAGTGGTTGATCAATCTTGTAAATATCTTCAGCGGGAATCTGGATAAAACCGGCGGGGCGATGTTCACACTCCCCGCAGTCGATCCGATCGATCCCAAAGGCGCTCTCAAAAGTTCACCGGGGAGTTTTAATTCTTTTCAGACACGCGTGAGAAAACTTCCAGAATTCGGCGAAGAACTTCCCGTCTCCGCACTTTCCGAAGAGATGTTGACTCCGGGGGAAGGTCAGATCAAAGCCTTTGTCAGCTCTGCGGGAAATCCCGTCCTTTCCACTCCGAACGGCTTAAAACTCGAAGAAGGTCTCAAGGGTCTCGAATTCATGGTCTCTATCGATTTTTATATCAACGAAACCACGCAACACGCTCACTACATTCTTCCGCCAACCTCCGCTTTGGAACACGATCACTACGATTTGATTTTTAACGTATTCGCGGTTCGTAATACGACAAAGTATGCGCAACCCATTTTTGAACCGCAACCGGGAATGCTCCACGACTGGGAGATTTTCACCGATCTCACAAAACGACTCGAATTGTTGAGAAGCGGAAAACCTCTACCGGAAACATTAATCACCACAAAACTCGATCCCGCTTCGATTATCGATTTCGCACTCAGGACTGGGCCATACGGAGAAAAAGGAAAACACAATCGAATGCTCAACATTCAATTGTTAAAAGACAATCCTCACGGAATCGATCTCGGCCCCCTCGCCTCCTGTTTTCCGGAAAGACTTTTGACCCCGGACAAAAAAATTCATCTTCTTCCGCAACCCGTGATTGACGATCTTTCTCGTTTGAAAAAAAAGTTTGAGGAATGGTCCGTAAAAAACGAAAACCAGTTTCTTCTCATTGGAAGACGACATCTTCGAAATAATAATTCTTGGATGCACAACATGCCCAAGCTCATGACCGGAAAAAATCGATGTACTTTAATGATTCATCCGGAAGATGCAGAATCGCTCGGGATTGGTGAAGAAGAGGAAGTTCAGGTGGAATCCAGGGTCGGTAAAATTCTCATTCCGACCGAAATCACCGATGAAATTATGAAAGGAGTCGTGAGCATTCCTCACGGTTTTGGTCATGCAAAGAATGGGATTCATCTCAAAGTGGCGAAACAATTCGCGGGAGTCAGTATCAACGATCTCACCGATGAGAAATCAATCGATGAACTTTCGGGGAATGCTGCTTTTAGCGGAATTCCCGTAAGCATTCGAAAACAATGATACACTTTTGAAGCGGATTGGATTTTTGAAAAGTATGAGTACCTACTTTTTCATTTCAAAGTAGGAACTCCTTCGTAAAATTCACGCTCGCTTTTCCGAGAGGAACTTGAATCGGTGTGTGAGATCCCACAAGGATCAGCAGATTGAAAATCGACCGCACAAAAAAACGCTCTTTCGAAAACCCCAAAAATGTAGGAGATCCTACATTTTCTAAAATTCACCCCGGCAATGGAATCCGATCCGTTTCGCCGGGCACGGACGGAAAAAGCTCTTCTTTCCATTCCAACTTGGCCCTTTCGATTCGCTCCAAAGAAGTGGAAACAAAATTCCACCAAAGATAACGGCGTTCCGGAAGAGGAACTCCTCCGAGAAGAACAGCCCGGCTCCCTTCCGAAGAAGAGAATGAAACCGCTTCCCCCAATTCAAAAACTGCCATTTGTCCCACTTGCACTTTCTGGCCATGGACTTCGACGCTTCCTCTCGCGACATACAACGCGGATTCTTGATCGACAGGAATTTTCCATTCCCCAGTCGCTCCCGGTATCGCCTCCAGGTCCGCGTAAAATAAAGAAGAATAAATTTTTACCGGAGAACGTTTCCCCAAAAATTCCCCCGCCACAAGTCGGAGCTCCCAGAGATTTCCGGTAAAAATCGGGATTTGTTCACGATCAAGATGAAAAAATTCAGGATTCACCTCTTCCGATTCTTTGGGAAGGGCGACCCAGGTTTGAATTCCTTCCATAAAAGAATACTGAGAATCCAATTGGGATCGCTCGCTGTGTGCAATCCCGGAACCTGCGGTCATCCAGTTGGCTTCGAAAGGACGGATCGGCATCTCCGTTCCAAGACTGTCACGATGCAAAATCACTCCGTCATACAAATACGTAATCGTTGCGAGTCCGATATGAGGATGAGAACGAACCGTAAGTTCCTTTCCGGTTGTGATCGAAACCGGACCCATATGATCCACAAAAACAAAAGGCCCGACCTGACGAGCCTCAATCGAAGGAAGGATTCTACGAACCTGGAAATTGTCACCGAGATCCTTGGTAATACCGGAAATGATTTTCATACGATAGAACTTAGACTTTGTCTCGAGAGTTTTTTAATAAAGAAGATTCTATTTTTATTTCTTTCAATTCGTTTTTACAAAAATACGGAAACCACACTGGCATAAAAAACCGAATTGAAATTTCGAAATTGATTTTCGCCGTTCCTAAATTAAGAATGATGTTTTCTCAAAGCCCCCGCGGCAATCCATAGACTCAACATCGTAAGAAACGTGCCCACCCACAGCGGGGCTTCGGGAGAATAAACAGGAGCTCCTTGCGCCGTAAAATAAGAAAAAAGCCAAGTCATAAAAATCGGACCAATGATCGCGGTCACACTGATCAAACTCGTAAGAGCACCCTGCAATTCTCCCTGTTCGTTGGCAGGAACCTGTGAGGACATGATTCCTTGTAAAGGAGGCATCGCAATTCCCCCAAAACAATAAGGAATAATCGATAAATACATCATCCAACTCTGAGTTGAAACGGCGAACAACGCGTAACCGATGGCGCTCAGAGCCAGTCCTAAATAGATACTTCGATTCTGACCGAGAACAGGAAGAATCACTCGAATCAAACCGCCTTGTGTAATGGCATACACAAGACCGACCACTCCCAGAGAATAACCGACCATCGCCTCATCCCATTGAAATTTTTCCATAGTATAGTAATTCCAAGTTCCCTGAACTGCGTGAGCCGCAGTGTTAATTAGAAAAAATGCAACTACCAGACCTAAGATCATAGGATAACGTTTTAGCTGGAGCAGGGATCCGATCGGATTCGCCTTTTTCCATTCAAACTTTCTGCGGTTTTCCTGAGATAGGGATTCCGGGAGAATAAAAAATCCGAACATCCAATTGATCAGAGTCAGTGCACCGGCCGCTAAAAAGGGAGCTCTGGGACCAAATTGTCCCAAGGTTCCTCCGATCACAGGTCCGATGATAAACCCGAGACCGAAGGCGGCACCCAGGATTCCAAAATTCTGAGCCCTTTTTTCCGGAGGGCTGATATCCGCGATATAAGCGTAACCCGTAGTAAAACTCGCCCCCATAATTCCCGCGATAACACGACCTACGAAAAGCCAAAAAATGGTGGGAGCAAATGCTAAAAACAAATAATCCAGAGTAAATCCGAACAAAGACGCCAATAAAATCGGCCTTCTTCCAAAACGATCACTCAAACCACCCACAAAGGGCGCGCATACAAATTGAACCAAAGAATACGCGAACATCAATAAACCGCCGTACCACGCGGCCTCGCTCAAGGTTCCATGAGTCAATTCTTGAATCAATTTCGGCAAAACAGGAATGATGATTCCAAAACCGATAACGTCTATGAGTATGGTGACAAAGATAAAGCCTAACGCGGCGGGACGCTGAGAATTCATACATGACCACTAAACAAACAATAAGCAAGCTTGCAACTAAAAAACAATCAAAAATAAAAACTTTTACGATCGAAAAAGAGGAATCAAATTTTGAAAAAATCGAAAACAGTTTTGATCGACATCAATTGCATTCTCTTTGCGATCGGCTTATGGAAAAAGACAAGGAATTACATTCCATATTTCTAAAATACGGATATCCGCCCTTTTGGAGTCGTAAACCCAATTTTGAAACCCTCATTCATATCATTCTAGAACAACAAGTATCTCTATCTTCCGCAAAGGCCGCTCTGGAAAAACTCAAAAAAAAGATCGGTCCGATCACAGCCAAAAGGGTGATTTTGTTAAGCGACAAGGAACTCAGGGAATGTTATTTTAGCAGACAAAAAACCGCCTACGCGAGAAGTCTCGCGGAGGCGGTTCTCACGAAACAAATCGTCTTTTCTAAGTTAAACGCCCTCTCCGACGATCTCGTTCGGGAACGGCTCACAAAGATCAAGGGAATCGGAAACTGGACGGTGGACGTTTATCTTCTCATGGCGCTGCATCGGACTGATATTTTTCCGATCGGAGATTTGGCGATGATCAATTCCCTAAAAAAAGTAAAACGACTTCCAGCAGAAAATTCTCAGGAGAGAATTTTAAAACTTTCTGAAAAATGGAAGCCCTATCGTTCGATCGCGACGATGTTTCTCTGGCATTCTTATTTGGAGGAAAAAAAAGAAAAAGTTAGAATGAATTCGATTTTACCGTTCCGAACAATATTAGAACAATCTTTGATTTTCTGAAGATAACAAGCAGAACGATCGCGACAATCTCATTTTATCACTTACCGTTTTTAAAAAAAGAAGTCATAAAATTACGGAACGCTTCCGTCCCGGGTTCGTTATATCCCTCCGTTTTAAAAATGATTTCTTGTTTCGAATTGATAATTAGAACAGTAGGAAGACCTATGATTCCGGCCTGGGAATAACTCGAAGACAAAGGATCCACCAAAACTTCGGCGTGTTTCTCTAAATTTAGAAAATGAGAATATTCCCTTCCGGTTTGAAAGTCGTCTCCTACAAAAATGATCCATAAAAAAACCCGACCTTTTTGAGTAGGGGAAGAATTTGATTTCTGTGTCAAATTTAAAAGAATCGGGACCTGTTCCTTACAAGGTTTACAAGTGGATCCCGTGAAATTCAAAATAAGAATATCGTCTTTGGAAAATTCTTTTAAAGACTCGGAAAGTATCATTCTCTTCTCTCTAAGATTAAAAAATGCAAAATTAGAAACTGTTTCGGAACAAGAGGTTCCCAAAGAAAAAATAAAAATCGAAAAAATAAAAAGAAATCGCTTCATCGTTCCCGATTCCCGCTTGAAAATTAAGACTTTGTTTAGAATTTGTTTCATAAAAATCGAAACGTTAGGATATACTCTATTTTGTATTTCATTTTAGGACGAATTTCAAAGATATAAAATAATTGTTTACTTTTTATATTTTCCGGGTCTGACTTTTTTAGATAGGATAACAAAAAATGCGCGGTTGGGTTCCCTTCATTTTCTTTTTTTTATGGATTCCATCCTTGATTTTTTCGCAGAATAAACCTTCTAAAATTTACGTTCACAAACTCGCCGTGCAAGGAAATTTCAACGCGGGTTTGGAAAACCGTTTTCGAAACGGAATCATCAATTCGATCCTGAAAAATTTCGAAGGAAAATATGCGATCGCGGATGACGAATCCCTGGCGATTCTCTACAAACAAGTGGAAGCGCTTCAAAAGATAAGTTGTTCGGATGAAATTTGTATCAAACAAATCGCGGACGCAATCGACGCAAACGAAGTGATCTCCGGAAACATCTCTTCTAAAAACGGCCTCATCTATATTTCTCTCCGAAATCAAACCAGAGATTCGAAAACATTGCTCTATTCGATCAAATCCACGTTTCAAATGGAATTTCCTGAATTTCTTTTGGACTATTACGCCGGTGAATCCGGAAAAAAACTTCTGGATCCAAGATACAATTTGGATTTAAGTCAAGCTCCCGCTTCCACGACGGGAAATATGAGCGTCGCATTTTTAAAAATCAAACCGATTCCGGGTACCAATCTCAATTCTATGGAATTCAAAACCTCGGACAAAATACTAGAGGGTGTTCTGGAAGAGATCAGGGACGAGTTGGATCAGGCAGGAAAACTTACGCTTTCAAAGGATTATTCGGAATCGACTAAGATCTATGATCGAATCCTAAAAGCGTTTACTGATCGGCTTTCGGAAGAATCCCTCAAAAAATTAGAACCCTTCGTCAAGAAAATCCAAACAAGCATCACAAACAATTACAGTTTGGAATATAAGGAAAAGATAAATGACCTTGATCGAAATCTTTTCGAATCCGATAGCCAGAACCCTACGGATATGGAAAAGAACCTCCACGATTATATTTTTCTTGGAGAAGAATATTTCAAAAATGTTCCGGAAAAACACAAACAGATTCAAATCCAACAGAGCATTCAGGAAAGAAAGGATAAGGTGGAATTGGCTTTATTTTCCTTAAAAGAAAGGGAAGCGGATCAGGCATATTCCAATTTCGATTTTTCTCTTTCTTCCAAACTTTATCGGAATTTATTAAACGAACTCATCTCGAAAACCGGAACCTCTTATCAAATCCTCAGAGAAACGATCGAGAAAAAGGCGGAAGCATCCGAAAAAACAGGGCGATCTCATTTGACCAATCGATTGGAAACCCTCTATCTTCTGATCGAAAAAGAATTCACCGCCGAAGCATTGAGTCCGACGGAAGACGAAAAAGAGGAACATGAAAATCGAATTCACCAAACATTTCAAGAAGGAATTCTAACGTTGGCAAAGTCCGAATTTTCGACTCCTTCTCAAATGGAACGAATCAAAAGAGAAATCAAACGAATCAATCAAAAGTTAAACAATCCTATCTCGATTCAAGAACAGTTGGACCATCTTTTACACGAAGGACTCGAAACCAAAAATCCTACGCAGATTCTCAACAGTCATCGACTCGGGGCGGATTGGGATTCTAAAACAGGACTTTTTTGGGGTTCCGCAAAATCCAAACTCAAAGAGCTCTTAGAAACCGCCGTAAAGCGTTCCAATCCGAACGGAGAATTTAAAAAACTGTTTACGATTCATTTTCGTGAGGAAATTTCCACCCCCGCGATCCGCGAAAAAGTCAAACCTCAGCCTTCTACCATTTCCAAACCAGCGTTTGAAAAAAAGAAAATCAAAAATCAATCCTTGCCGGCCAATCCATTTTGGGATTCTTCCGAAGGTAGTTATAACTGGTATCAGGCGAATCAGATTTGTAGTTCCAGAGATCTCAGACTCCCCACGATCGAAGAATTAGAAAATTCTTATGAAAGCGGAGAAACGGAATCTTGGATTTCAAACGATAAAGATAAGCGGTATTGGTCTTCTACAATTTCCATGGGGGAAAACGGAGCATACAATCTAGACGTCTATAAGGGTGAAATTCGCTGGGATCATTTGGGAAATTATGCAGGCGTTCGTTGTCTGAAATAATTTTGAAATCGTTTGATGATTTAGAATCAACATCAAAAATTTGTTGTTTGTAAGGGCATACACTGACCGAACTTTTCTTTTTTGTCAAAGCGAACGTTTGATTTTAGCGGGAAAACCAATCTCGATAATCTAAAGTGTAGAATAAGGAATCCGGTTCGCATTTGAGTTTACGGGAAACTCGATTGTGAATCAAGTCGAGGTGGAGGATATAACTGTAATATCTGTGAAAAGTGGGAACTCCCGCATTCATGGTTTCCACGATAGAATCTCCGACTCCCAATTCTTCCAACCAGAGAAGATAATTAAAAAGATAACAGCGGGATACTCCATGTGCCTGCGCAAGCGTTCCTAAAAACGTCCAACTTCCGGTGCTCAGCCGAACGTTGATTCGTTTCATTTTCTGCTTTCCGGGGCTCGGCTGATACAATGTCTTTCCTGCCTGATTTCCAAGACGCTTCGTCGTGGTCAGATACTTTCCATAGGTTCGCAACAATCCGGGAATTTTTTTCGGAAGCGCTCTCACATTCCCTTCGCTAAATCGAAGTAGAGTTGCTTCCGGAATCAACAAAGTAACCGTTTCCAAACGATCTTTCTGGAGCGGAGAATGAATCTCATGATCTTCATTTAACAACAAGTATCCCATACCGAATACGGTTCTCAGAACCTCCCTAAAAATTCATTTTCATCATAAAAAAGAATTTTTCAAATCGTGCCGATCGATTCCGATCGGCATTCTCCAACATTTGATTTTTGCGTGAGCGGGCCGCAGGGCGCGTGAGCGTCCTCGAAGAGGACGAGCGGGAATCCGCGAGCCCGAAGGCACGCGACTCGAGCTTTTTTTCAAAAGTAGCTCCACAGAAACGTAAACGCGTCGCTCTCTATGGAGAGCTCCGCGAGAGGCACGCCCGAAAACTCTTTTTAAAAATTTTCTTCTTTTTTATTTCGAATCGTTCCCGTTTTGCATCGTCGATCCGACAAATCAAAATTTCCGATTCCGCAAATCAAAATCGTCGCGTGCTTTTGAACGCTTAAGAATTCAAAACCTCGTGCGCAGGACCTTTTTATCAAACTTTCCTACACTCGTTTTCGGAATCACGTCAATCACCTGGATATCTTCCAAATTCGGCAACTGCCAGTTCGCAAAATTCTCCTTTAAAACTCCAAGAACCGATTTCTTATCAATGCTTTCTCCTTCTTTCGGAACCACAAACACGACCGGAACCTCTCCCCGAATCTCATCCGGTTTTGCGACGACTGCCGCTTCCAAAACTCCCGAGGCTTTGAGAACTTGACTTTCCATTTCCACGCTGGAAATCCATTCGCCCCTCGTTTTGATCAAATCCTTTTTTCGATCCGTGATCTGAATATAACTGTGTTCGTCGATCGTGACTACGTCGCCGGTTTTAAACCATCCGTCTTCCGTAAAGGATTCCTGACTCGGATTTCCGTAATATTCCACAGTAACCCAGGGTCCCCTTACGATCAATTCGCCCGGAGTTTTTCCATCTTTGGGAATGTCCCTTCCCTGATCGTCGATTCCCCTGAGTTCCACTCCCGCAACCGCTGGTCCTTGTTTAGCGAGAAAATGCATCTTTTCCGATTCGTTCCAATCTTTCATCGTAGTTCGAAGTCTGCATACGGTCCCCACGGGGGAAAGTTCAGTCATTCCCCATGCATGAAGAATTTGAATCCCGAAATCTTTTTTAAACCCTTCGATCATCGAAAGCGGAGCCGCAGACCCTCCCACAATCATCGTGTGTAACTTACTGAGATCGTACGAATTCTTTTTCAGATGTTGATAGAGTACGTTCCAGATTGTGGGAACTCCGGCGGCGATACTCACTTTTTCCTGTTCTAACAAAGAGGCTAACGCATGACCTAACAAATGTTTGCCGGGAAATACAAGCGTGGCCCCCGTCATCACGCAGGCAAAAGGAATTCCCCATGCGTTCGCGTGAAACATTGGAACAACCGGAAGAACGGTTTCTTTTTCGCAAACCCCCAAACTGTCCGACATACAAATCGACATGCTGTGAAGATAAACAGAGCGATGACTGTAAACCACACCCTTTGGATTTCCAGTCGTCCCCGAAGTATAACACATCCCCGATGCTTTGTTCTCATCCACTTCCGGCAAGGGCAAAGAAGAATCGTTTCCGTTCTTTAAGAATTCCTCATAATCGATCGCATCCGCAAGCGGAGCCGCTTCCATCGCCTCAAGGTCGTCCATGATCACAAACTTCGGCTTTTTTTTAAACTGGGAAAGTAAGTCACTGAGAGTCTTACTCAGACTCTTATCCACAAAGATGATAGAATCTTCTGCGTCGTTGACGATATAGACGAGTTGTTCCGGAAACAGTCGAACGTTCAACGTATGAAGCACCGCTCCCATCGACGGGGCCGCGAAATACACCTCGAGATGCCGATAGTGATTCATTCCGAACGTCGCGACCCGATCCCCCGGTTTGATCCCCGCCTTTTGAAGCGCGTCCATCAACCTTCTGACTCGAGTATAAAATTCCCCATACGAATATCGATGAATCGACTCGTCGTTCATCTTTGTCACGATCTGTTTTTCAGGATGAATTTCTTTTGCCCTTTGTAAAATAGCGGGAATGGTAAGTTGATAATTCATCATTGTCGATTTCATAAAATTCTCCCGGGTAATAAGCCGATTCGATATCGATTGGTAAGAACGGAATTTTACGATTCTCAGAGAAGTTCGTCAATGAAAAGTTCAAAGAAAATCGATAGAATGGAAAGAATCCTTCCTTCTTTCCACCACGAAAGAATCCGATAAAATAACCGTTTGACAGACAGCTTTTCCGGTTTGAAATGGAATCGGGGCACACGTTTGGAGTCAAAAGATTCTTCTAAAAAAACATCGGGCTGGTTGCTGTATATCGCGGCCGGAATTCTTTTATTTTCAGCGCTCATCTTTCTTATCAGTAAATTCAACAGAACGGGTTTGGAAGAAAAAATCGCAGCGGGCAAACCGATTTATTTTCTCTTTCACGCGGTAGGTGATTCGGAAGAATACGAATTCGGACTTCTGGCGACATTATTTCCATCCAACAATCGATGCGCTCTTTATTTCATTCACCCGATCACTTCCTTTGACGATCCGGACGATTCGTTGGATCTTCTCAAATCGGGGGCCAAGTCTTCGGTCAAAAGTTCCGTTACGGATCTCATCGGCAGCAAACCTCATTACACGATTTCCTTATCCGCTTCCAATTGGATTCGGATCGTCGACCTCCTTGGCGGACTCAGCATTTATATGGACGATAAGACCGTTCGAAACTCCGCGGAATACAATCGGCAGGACGGCGTTTATACCATGTCGGGCCAAGACGTATACGATTACGCGGTCAAGATGGATAAAAAGGAAACCTTGGACTATCTGCAAAGAATCAGTCGAGAGGAAAGCATCGTTCTGACCTTGTACGAAACCCTCAATCAAAGAAAGGAATTTTTAACCACTCCACTTCTGATCTTCGCCCACAGCCTGATCGAATCCGATCTTTCCAAAGAGGACTTTGTCAGCCTGATCAAGTTTATCAACTCCAGAAGAATCCAGTTCGGAATTTCCGAACTACCCGGCGAACCCCAGAACGATCCGAAAACAAAAAAAGTATATCTCAAAACGGATATCGCAAGAGCGAGAATCGCCTTTCGCAAATTTTCAAAGGATATCAATTCGGACGTATTTGCGGACGCCGAATTCGGAAGAACCGAAGTTTTGAACGGAACTGAGGTCGCAGGTCTTGCAAAAGACGTAAGAAGCATTCTTTCCGATAAACGGATCAAGGTTTTAGCGGCGGATAACGCCTGGAAAAAAGGGTTTCCAAAGACCGTTGTGATAGACCGCTCAGGCAATACGGCGATCATGGATAGAATCTCCACAGTATTGGAAAAAGCGGAAGTGCACCACGTACTGAGAAAGGATGAAGGCCTCGACGCAACGGTCGTCGTAGGTTCCGATTACGAACCGAGAAAATAAAGATTCATGAATCCCGTTCCCAAACCAACACCACAAATCAAAGAAATTTTACAGATCATCCACGACATCATGGTAGATAAAAAATGCGAAGACATCAGCATTTTAAACCTGGAAACCGTCAATAGTTATCTAAGTTATTTCGTCATCTGTACAGTCAATTCTGCAGTGCAGGCAAACGCGGTCGCCAGAGAAGTTAGAAAGACATTAAAAGAATTCAAACTAGCTCACAAAGAAGCGGATAAAACCGGAACCTCCACGACTTCCGGTTGGACGCTTTTGGATTTTGGAGAAATCATCATTCATATCATGACGCCTGAAAAAAGAGAATATTATAATTTAGACAGACTCTGGCGGGATGCCAAAAGAATGGAACTCTAAAGGAGAATACGGATATTCTTAGGTATGTCTATGCCCGTTTTAAAAGTATTCTGGCTAAACCAAAATTTGCTCCGACAAACCGCTTTCCCGTAAATTCTGCTTGAAACGGACTTAAAGTCCGCCCCAGGATAAAATCACGGGGAATCCACATTATAAAATTGTCATACGATCCAAATCTTAAAGTTGTGCCTCCAACTCGGCTACAGTCCCAACCGGCAACTTACAGACAAAATTCTCACAAACATAAACCAACGAAGAATTTCCGGCGTTTCTCCCCTCAAAAAGAGAGGAAAGTTTTCTTGCTTCTTCCAGCTCGTCTTCGTTTGCGATCGCGACTACAGCGCCCGGAAGAAATTTTTTCCGAATCGCCGAAAGTAAATCACGCCCGGTATTGCCATCCTTACGAATCAAAACGATTTCCCGAGAATGATTTTTATAAAACCAATACGCGGAAAGCAGATACGAATAACTCAAAGCGTGTGTGGAAAGTTCTTTTGCAAAATAAATAAAAATGGATTCCGCAATTTCCCTGTAACGATCCGCATCGACTCCTAACGCGGATAACTTTACGAGAGAATATGCGAGAGAACTGTTCGCCGAAGGTTCGACTCCGTCGTATCCATCCACGCTTCTTCGAAGTAATGTTTCTCCGTCTATCCCCGTATCATAAAAAACGCCGGCGGGCGAACGAAACAAACGAATCGCCTCTTCCATCCATACGACCGCGTTTTTGAGATATTTTATTCCGCGCCCCGCCTCAAACAAAACGATCGAAGAAGCGATCATCTCCGCATAATCATTACTATATCCTAATATACCAGATTCTCCGTCTCGAAATCGACGTAGGATTCTCCCCTCATCCGTGATCAATTTTTTCTCGATAAAAGAATACGTCTCTTCTGCGAGATCCAAAAAATCTTCTTTTTCAAAAACGGCTCCGGCTTTTACAAGAGCCTTGATATACAAACCGTTCCAAGAAGTAAGAATTTTATCGTCTCTCAAAGGACGAATCCGTCTACTTCTTCTTGCTAAGAGTTTTTTCTTTCCTCTTTCCAGCGCGGAATCGATCTTTTTGAGTTCGTCTTCCGTGAGTTTTGCGGTGCTCGGAAAACTTTCATATAGAATATTCTTTCCTTCAAAGTTTCCGGTTGCAGTCACATTCCAAAATTTTTCCAGTAAGGGAGAATCTTCACCGCAGACTTCTCGAAACTCTTCCAAATCCCAGATATAAAAAAGACCTTCTTCCCCTTCCGAATCCGCGTCCTCGGCGCTACAAATTCCGCCGCCCGGAATTCTCATATCTCTGTGAATGTATTCGATCACATCCAACGCAAAGAAAGTAGAATCGATTTTTTCGGAAACCTGAGAACATTCCACTAAAGCTTCCAAAAATAAAGAATTGTCATAGAGCATCTTTTCGAAATGAGGAACCAACCAATGATGATCCGTGGAGTAACGGCAAAGCCCACCACCGACCTGATCGTAAATCCCTCCTTGTTTCATCGCAAGAAGTGTGTTTTCCACCATCTCTAACGCGCGCTGATTTCCGGAAGAATGATGATATCGCAACAAAAACAAAAGCCCCATACTCGGAGGAAATTTATTGGTATGATTGGTCTTAAATCCCGCAAATTGGGAATCGTAATAACCGTCATACAACGCAAATCCGGAATCAAAACTAGCATCTTCGGGAAGTAGACCTTCCAATACACCGCCGGCACGGCTCTCACTGGATTCTTTCAAATATTGCGACAGTTCGGAGGAAGCCGCGATCAATTCCTGGCGTTTGTCTCCCCAAACTTTCCAAAGAATATTCAAAACTTCTAAAAAGCTCTTTCTTCCATATTTAGGTTCGGGTGGAAAATAAGTTCCGCCGGTAATCGGCTTGCCTTCAGGTGTCAAAAAAAGATTCAGAGGCCAACCGCCCTGTTGATCCATTGCGTGTAACGCATCCATATATATCCGATCAATATCGGGTCTTTCTTCCCGATCTACTTTGATGGAAACAAAGTGAGCATTGAGAAAATCCGCAATCGTCTGATTTTCAAAGGACTCTCTTTCCATCACATGACACCAATGACAGGTTGCATAACCGATGGATAAAAAAATCAATTTGTCTTCCTTCTTTGCTTTTGTAAATGCTTCGATTCCCCAGGCAAACCAATCCACAGGATTGTATGCGTGCTGTTGAAGATAAGGACTCTTTTCCTGTAAAAGACGGTTTGGTTTGTGTTGGTTTGATTTCATTCAATTGTTCTCATTTTAGACCCAGAAAATCCATTTTTCGATTTGTAAAAAACTTCCAAGATTCAACCATGTCCATTAAGTAGGCACTTACATGTATCTTAAAAAGGAAAGGACTCGCAGAAAATTCAGAAACATTCTCATTTCCGGAACTCTCCTTTTTTCCTCGCTTCAACCTACTGCTGCTCAGGAACTAAATTCCGGCGATCTGGTTTTGGAAGAAGAAAAAAAATCTCCCACGGGGAACCAACCCGATTCTAAAAAGATACTTCGTCTTACGCTAAAAGAAGCGGTCAATCACGTCTTGGAAAAAAACATTACGATTCAAAACGCAAAGATGGAATACATCAAAGCGGATGGATCCGAGTTAAAAAACGAATCTCAGTTCACTTGGAATTTGATCGGAGGAATCACCGTTTTCAAAACGACTCTTCCAAACAACCGAAACAACATCTTTTTTGGAACCAGACAAAGTCAGGATAAAATCAGCGTAGGGATCGAGAAAAATTTTCGAACCGGAACCTATGCAAAACTCGAAGGAAGCACAACTCGTTTTGATACGAGTGCCTTTGAAGACCCTGCGACCACTCCGTCCAGTTTGGCTGCACTCGCTATCCCTCCTCAATACACGAGTGCCCTTACCATTACTCTAAGCCAGGAACTTTTGAAATACAGCTTTGGCAAAACTCAAAAAGACAAAGACGCAATTTTAAGACAAAATACGGTCATCAAACGCGAAGAACTGATTTATACATTATCTCAACTCGTGGTTCAAACCCTAGTTCAGTACTGGAGTTTGAATATCTATGATTCCAACGTAAAGACGTTAGAGGATTTAGAATCGAATACGAGAAACATCCGGGATTTAACCGCAAGAAAAAGAAATTTAGGTCTCTCCGAAGGATTTGAAGTAAACCTGTGGAGTTCGATTCTTTCACAAACTGCGGGGAATTTGGAAAAAGCAAGGGTCTCTCGAAGAGAGGCCGAAAGAACTTTGATTCGGATTTTAAACGCAAATCCGAATTCCAAAATCGAAGGTGTCACCGATCTTCAAGAAAACGTTCCGGCCGAATTCAATGTGGAAAAGGATTATCTCTACGCATTGGAACACAGAACCGATCTGAAAAATCTGCGCAAACAAAGGGAAATCGCCGAACTCAATCTTAGAATCAAAGAAGCGGAAGATATGCCTTCCCTAAAGATCTCGGGGGCTTATTCGACCCGAGGACAAAACATTCAATCCCCTCAGCAAAACGTTACGGATACCAATCGTGGAATCGCCTCTTTCAAATATCCGGAAGCGTATGCCGCGTTTCAATTTTCATATCCTCTCTGGGATAAGGGAATCAAAGCCGACATTCGGAACGCAAAACTGGACGTTGAAAATTTAGAAAAAAAGGAAGCCGAACTCAGGCTTTCGATCAAAGAAGAACTGGACAACCGTTATGCGGCGATCGTAACCGGAAAAAACATTTTTGAAGGCGCAAAAAGAAGAAAAGAGGAAGCCAGCAAATTCTACAGAGGTCTTTCGGAACGTTTTCATCAGGGAAGATTTACCGCAGTTGCGGTAAAAACGGCTTTGGACAGTCTGATCCAAGCTGAACTTCAAGTGGCGCAAACTAAGATTCAATTCAACATCGATATCTTGCGCTACGAACTCGCAAAAAATCATATCTTTGAAAAGTTCGGAGTCGATCCTCAAGAAATCATCGATCGTCTTATGAAAATGGCCGATCCAAAAGAACTTTCCGCGGCCGCGGAAGCTTCACAAAAGTAAACAATCTTTTAGCAAGGATCGCTTTTCCCTCAAACTTCGGACAAACCATTTTTCAAAAAAAGCGATCTTTTACTTTCTCAGGCTTTAGTTTTATAGATTTGTTTTCGAAATTCTTCCTTAAAGATCGCCGGATTAAAATTCATCTCATCGGACGGAAAATTAGAAATCCTCTACGCTCTCGGAATCTTAGGCATTTCCAAAGGATGCGATTCTCCTTCTAAAGACCTCAGAAATTCGATCAAATCCTTTTTTTCTTCCTCCGAAATCGCGGATGGCTTGAGAAGAGGATCGGAAATCGATCCCTTGGAACCGCCCTTTACAAAATGATTTACCACGTCTTCGAGTTTTGTAAATTCTCCATTGTGCATGAACTCGCTTTTTTTACTTACGTCTCGTAAACTCGGAGTTCGAATCTTTTGTGTGATGCCCTTTAGTCCCGTTGTATGTTGTTCCGAATCCGAAAAGTTAGGCCCTTTATGACACTGTGTACATTTCGCCTTATTCATAAAAACGTCAAGACCGCGTTTTTGGGACGGAGACAAAGCGGATTCTTCCCCCATCACATATCGATCAAATTTAGAATTTTTTGATATAATCGTTCTTTCAAAAGTGGAGATCGCCTTTACGATTCGATCCATAGTAATTCCGGGAGAACCGAATGATTTTTCAAATAACTCTCTGTATTCCGGAACTTGACTGAGCCGTGCTACGATCGTCTTTTCATCCTTGAGCATGATTGCGGTATGAACTCTTTCTTTTACGATCTCCTCCAGATCGTTTGCCTGTGGGTCCGTAAAAACGTCCTTATAAAGTGCAACGTTGGTCAATGGCGGAGCTACGGATTTATGAATTTTATTTCTCGGAGCGGAGACAACTTCGGAATTTTGAATTTCCACAGAATGACAGATCGCGCAGTTTGTATCCCCTTTTAGAGAAAGACGTTTGTCAAAGTAAAGGAGTTTTCCTAATTCCACCTTGTCCTGATTGTAAGGATTGTTGTTGGGATGAATTACATTCTTAACTACAAAACCTTCCAATTCGGGTTTCTGAACGGGTTCCTTACAGAAACTCAAACTCCAAAGAAAAAGGGTCAATAGGAAAATGGATAAAACCCGTGCCATGTGGACCATCTTGGGTCAAAGTTTGGAAGGGAAAGTTCTTCTGTCAATTCGAATTTAGAACAATTCTAATTACAGATTCCGAAAAGGAAAGCTTCCACTTTTTTTGAAAAAACGGGTAGTTCCCACATTCTAAAAAAATAAAAAACCACTACCGGCTGTCACAAGCGGGTGCCCATCCGCGTCTTTTTTCTAACAACGGAGGCCAACATGTCGCAAATAAAAACGGTTTTGATCGCGGGCGGTGGATACGCCGGGATCATCGCAGCCAACCGATTGGTTAGAAAAAATCTACCGATCAATGTCGTTCTGATAACTGTTCATGAAAAATTTCAGGAAAGAATCAGAAATCATCAGCTTCTCGCGGGAACTTTGAAAAATACGTATACAGTCAGGTCCCTTCTTCACAAAAAAGTGAAGCTGATCATTGGAAGAATCGAAAAAATAGAAAAACAAAACAAACAACTTCTTTTAGAGGACAAATCGATTCTCTCTTACGATCATCTGATCTATTCTCTCGGAGTGCAGGGAAATATTCGTTCTAAAAATCCAGAAACATACGTTCAAATCGCGGACGTAAACGATTCAGCAAGAATGCACGACATTCTTTTAAAAAACAAATCCGCAAAGATTACCGTTTTGGGAGCCGGTTTGAGCGGAATCGAAACCGCTTCCGAATTGGCGAACGAATTCCCGGAGACAAAAATCACAATCATAGACTCCAACCGCCTTGGAAACGGCTTTTCTCAGAAAGCACAAAACAAGATAAAGGATTTTTTATCAAAAAACAATGTTAAAATATTAGAGAATTATGAAGTTATTAAGTATACGAACGACGGTCTGATTTCTACTCAGGGTCAAAAAATAAAGCACGACGTTTGTGTTCTGGCAAACGGATTATCCGCTTCCGAGATCGGCTTTCTTTCGGGTCTAAGAACAAACCGAAAAGGCCAGGTCCACGTAAATCAATTCTTGGAAGTGGAGGGAAATCCTGAAATCATCGGTGCCGGTGATTGTGTCCAAGTGGTTTCATCCGGTTATGATCATTTGAGAATGGCCTGTGCCACTGCGATTCCCATGGGAATTTACGCAGCCGAAAGACTAGTTTTTCAATTAGGCTTCTCGTCCAAAAAAGGAAGCCGGCCGTTTTCCTTAGCGTATCTCGGAAAAAACGTCAGCCTCGGCAGAAGAGACGGAATAATTCAGGAATCGGAACCGAACGATTCTCCAAAAGAAAAAATTTGGACAAATCGAAACGCCGTTTGGATCAAAGAATTGATTTGCAAATTCACTATACTTTCTTTCAGACTCGAAAAATGGTTCGATTTTTATTTCTGGAAATCGTTTCCTGAAAGTGGAGAAAAATTAAAAGCCGAACATTGGGTGACCCAATCGGAGAAATAAACTTGGACAGGCTCGGACAATTTTTAGAACACAAACCTATCGTTTTCGGAATCGCTTACAGAATGACCGGAAGTGTAAGTGACGCGGAAGATATCGTGCAGGAATCATTTCTGCGCTGGGAAAAATCGGCATCAACACCGATCCGTTCGGCCAAAGCGTTTTTATCCACGATTGCCACACGCCTGTCTCTGGATACTCTCCGAAAAGCGAAAAACAAAAGAGAAACATATATCGGTCCCTGGTTACCGGAACCCGTTCCCACATCTCCCGATATCATAGAGCCGGATCCGGCGACCCTGGATCTGGCCTTTCTCCATTTATTAGAAAAGTTGAATCCTATAGAGAGAGCCGTTTTTATTTTAAGGGAATCCTTTGATCTAGACTATAAACTGATCTCCGAAGCCGTCGGCAAAACGCAGGAGAACTGTAGACAGGCACTCAAAAGAGCCAAAGACTCGCTTAAATCCGAAAGAAAAAAATTTTCTCCGAATCTAGAAACAAAAAGAAAACTTCTTCATACTTTTTTACTCGCATCCTCCAAAGGACAACCCGAACTTCTTCTTCCATTCTTAAAAGAGGAAATCGTTTTATGGTCCGATGGAGGCGGCAAGGTTCACGCTGCGAGAATTCCGCTTTTTGGGAAAGAACGAGTGGCCGCCTTCCTGATCCGCACTTCAAAAAATGTCGTTTTTAACCAAACCGAACTTTATTTTACGGAAAGTAACGGAGCCGGAAGCATACTCGTTTATAAGGAAAACAAACCGATTTATATCAGAAGTTATCTTATGGACGGAAACGGAATCAGCTCCATCTATACGATATTAAATGATGAAAAGCTGAATGCGTATAGAAACAAAGAAAAATTGCTTAGAAAAAAGATCATCATTCCTTTGGAATTTTTTCTTTTATTTCCAAAAACGTCACTGAACAACCCAACTCCTCCCGTTTGGAGCAAACCCATTCTAAAATTGGTACGTTGGGCAATCGCTCGGAAAAAGTAAATGAGCGTATTACTTGAAAAATTCTGAAAACAGATCAATTTCCTTTTACATCGGATTTTAAAAACACATACGCTGAAAAAACGATCAGTATAAAATTCACAATCGAAACCATATAGGCAGAAACTACAAACCATAAATCCGCGAGACTATTCCCAAACATACAAACGTTATCGGGAGTTATAAGAACAAAATGATAAGTAAACGCAAAAACTGATGCGGGAATCATGGAGATCAACAAAATCAAAAACGCAAATTTTTCCTGACCGCGATGATATTTCCACAAAGCCCAAATCGGGAATAAGATAAAAAAGATCAGAATAAAACCATATTGCGCGGGTCCGAGCGGCACGTTATGAAATAAATGCGCTCCTCCATGAATTCCGTTTACAAAAAAATACAGGGCAAAAAGTAAATTTCCTAAAATACGATTTAGCTTCATTTTTACTCCTTTGGTTCATCTGATGACATCCTAAAAGGTTCGGCAAGAAGATTTAAATAATGTTCGGCTTTTCATCCAGAAATATGATGAAAGATAAGTTGGTATGATTGAAAACGAATTTTAAAAGATGTTAATTTTGGACTTCGTATAAAAGATATCAATCGGAACGGCAATTCAAGTGATTGATACAAAAAGGCAGACGTCTTCTTCATCTAACACATGCAAAAAATAGAATATTTAATTTTGAATTAAAAAAATCTCTAATTCCCGCAAGCGATTCTCACAAACAGGCCCTTCTTCTGGCCCTGCCTGTGAGAATCGGAAACTCAGCATCTCGCTTTTGAACGCTGATCCATAGAGAAGCGTTCATTAGTTTTACTGGATCGCTCGGGAAACTCAGCATCTCGCTTTCTATGGATCGCTCGATGAAATTATTTTGCGGAAGCAGCCTCGCGAATTACGTAAGCAGCAATCTCGTTTTTCTGAATCTGAGTGGTTCCTTCGAAGATACAAAGAATTTTTGCATCTCTCATCAGTTTTTCAACAGGATATTCTTTAGTGTAGCCATATCCTCCAAAAATCTGAACCGCATCCAGAGCGCATTTCATAGCAGCCTCGGAAGCGTGAGCTTTTGCAATTGCGGAATACTTTGGAAGTCTTGGATCATCCGCATCGGACATTCTTGCGGCAAGATAAGTAACTTGGCGAGAAGTTTCAAGATTGATGGACATATCGGCAAGCATGTGTTGAACCGCTTGAAAACTGGAAATCTTGGATCCAAACTGCTCCCTTTGTCTTGCATACTTGGAAGCGTAATCAAGAGCAGCTTGAGCGACACCGACACCCATTGCGGCAACATAAGGACGAGAAGCGTTCAAAGTTTGCAGTGCGTAAATAAAACCTAAGTTTTCCTTTCCGATCATGTTCACTTCTTCAACCGCACAATCTTCAAAGATAATCTGACGAGTATCGGAAGCACGAATTCCCAGCTTATCCTCTTTTTTACCAACCGTTAAACCCGGGGTGTCTCTCTTAACGTAGAAACAACTAACCCCTCTGGTTCCTCTTCCTTTATCGGTATATGCAAATACTGTATAAGCACCAGCGTTACCACCGCCGGTGATCCACTGTTTAGTTCCGTTGATCACCCACTTATCGCCTTTTTTAACGGCAGTGGTGCTCATACCAGGAACATCCGAACCGGCGCCAGGTTCGGAAAGACAGAAAGAAACGCCGAGCTCTCCGTCAACAACAGGTGGAAGCCACTTTTTCTTTTGCTCGTGAGAAGCTCCTTTCAAAATAGGAAGAATACCAAGACCGGTATATCCAAAACAAAGAGAAATACCCAAGCATCCTCTGGAAAGCTCTTCAGTAACAAGACACTGCTCAACGGAACCAAGTCCCCAACCACCGTATTCTTCAGGAATGGTTAGACCGTTGACTCCCAATTCTCTTCTCATACGATTGATGAGTTCTTCGGGATGTTTATTTTCTTCGTCCCAGTGAATTGCCACTTCGTGAGTAATTTCTTTTTTCACGAAGCTGCGGATCTGGTCCCTGATTTCAAGCTGCTGTTCGGTATATTCCTGATACATCGGTTTTTTCCCTTCTTACGAGAGTGTTCTGATCCTACTTTTTTTTTCACAGCGATTAGATCAAACCAAAATATGAGACGAAAAAACGAGTATCGACTTGTTTCCTCCTTTTTTATTATTTTTTTTAAAAGAATCTTCCGAGTCCAAAATCGAAGCTTCATATTCGCATACCAAAACAAACATAGCTTACAATTTTAAAGAACGAACGTTCTGTTTTAAGAATCAATCAAACCGTTTTAGGAAAAATATTCCGATGTCCTGAATGTTTCAAAGCCCGTTCAGATCACTTTTTCTTTTTTCATTGTTTCGATTTCTTCCAGAGAATACCCAAGAGATTGATAAATCGGCGTATTATGTTCCCCGTGATTTGGAGGATCCAGACGATACGTTACCGGCGTTTCAGAAAACGGAAAAGGCGCTCCGAACTGAAAGTAGTCGCCGTATTCGGGGTGTGTTTTATCCAAGATCATCCCCCTCTCTTTGAGAACGGAATCATTTGTGGCTTCTTCCATGGTTTTTACCGGGGTTAAACAAGAATCTTGATTTTCAAAAAGAAAATTTAAATCGGAGTAAGTCTTAGATGCGAAATAAGAAGTGAGTATCTCTTTCCATTTTTCGAAATTTTTTTCTTCAGCGGGGAATTCTTCGAGATGTTTGTCCAAACCCGATTGACGTAGGAATGTTTTAAAAAACATATCTTCCAACGCACCCAAAGCAACCCATCTTCCTTCCTTCGTTTGATATACATTATAATTCGGCAATTTACCCGAAAGAAGCTCGTTACCGCCCTCCGGATTTTTTCCGGTAGCGGCGAAAATTCCACCGTATAAAGACAAAAACGGCAGAGACGAGTCCATCATGGATATCGCAATTTTTTGCCCTTTCCCCGTCTTCTCTCTTGAATAAAGAGCAGCCAAGATGGAAGCAAGTGCTGTCATCGTTCCTCCTCCGATATCCGCAAGTTGGTATCCCGGAATCTGAGGCGTCTTACCGCTTTGAGAAAGAACTCCAGAAAGAGAAAGATAGTTAACATCATGTCCGGCAAAATCTCTATATTTTCCTTCCGTGCCATAACCGTAAATTCCGCAGTAGATCAATCGAGGGAAACGTTCCTTAAGATCATCGTATCCCAAGCCCATTTTGGAGAGTCCGTCGGGACGAAAACCTTCCAAAAGTATATCAGAATTCTCTAATAGTTTAAATAAAATTTCTTTGGATTTTTCTTTCTTAAGATTGAGAGTGATCGCCTTTTTATTTCGATTGAGCATCAAAAAAAGAGACGGCGCTCCGTTTACTTTTCTAAACATAACCCGAGTCGCATCCATCGCTCTCGGGTTCTCGATTTTGATTACATCGGCTCCCATATCGCCTAAATACATCGAGCAAAGCGGGCCTGGAAGAAGAAGACTTAAATCGATTACCTTAACTCCGGAAAGTGGACCTTCGTTCATTTTTGCAAACACCTCTTAAAAATAATCTTCTTCCATATAGTAAAAAAGAAAATTTTGAGATACAACTTTTTACGGGATTCTTTCGAAATCGATCCCAAGGTTTGCAACATAAAAAAAGATAAAAACGATTCGTTCATCCATACGTTTTTTTAAATCTTCCGAAAACCGCAATTTTAATCATTTTTTTATTTCCAACTCTTAATAGGAATTAGATCCAGATATTTTTTACTATTTTCCCCAATCCTAAAACCGTAACGTTAATCGTGTTTAATAATTCTAAAATTGATCTCTTTTTATGGAATAACTAAAACGTATCATCGTATTCTTTGATTGACTTCAGTTTATCTTTCCTATTTTCAAAGTGCGATTTACGATTCGGATATTTTTCCGGGTCGAGTCTGGTACAAATCGGATCTTTTAGATAGATAACGAAACGAATCGGGTTGACATGCCGAACAAAAATTTTTGACAAATAAAAACTCGGTTTTTTCTAAGATCTAAGACTTCGCTTCGAACATGTTCGCAGCACAAAGCCAAACTCCCGCTAGGATGAGAACGATTCCCGCCCATTGAGTCCAGCTCAATCTTTCCTTAAACGCAAAGGAGGAAACGATCAATACGATGATAAAACCCGCACTTGTAAATACCGGATATGCAAGAGAAAGTTTGAGGCCTTTTCCTAAAACAAAACGATATCCCAAAAGAGCAAAGCCAAAGGAAGCCAGTCCGCCGATAAAGATCGGATTCAAAATGATCTGCAAAATTCCTTGAACTCCTTCCGGTTTGAAAGTTGTGTCTCCCATAGAACTCGCTTTGATCAGAATGTTTGCCAGAGCATTGAATGCAAGAGCGATGATAAAAACGATAAGGACTTGGATCTGCATGACTGGCTCCGGTTTTGGCTTTACGAAAACCAGTTCACCGAAGGAGTTGGAAAGATCAAGGTCAAATCTATTCATCATGTTCAGAAAAACATTATCTTTTCGCGGACTCATTCTCTCCTATATCGATACAAATCCGGATTCGCAAACAAAACCGGTGATACTTCTCTGCCATGCAAACGGCTATAGCGCTTTAACCTATCGATTTTATATAGAATCTCTCCAAAAAACACATAGAGTTCTCGCACTTGACTTTGCAGGCCATGGAGAATCGGAGACAAGTCTGGATTTTAGAAATTGGTATTTTTTCAGAGATCAGGTATTGGCATTGATCGAAATCGAAAATCTGAAAGACATCATCGGAATCGGACATTCTTTGGGGGGAGCGAGTCTTCTTTTGGCTTCTTACAAAGCTCCCGAAAGATTTCGAAAAGTGATCGCAAACGATCCTGTCGTATTAGATTTTTTGAAAGTAACTCTTTCCCGAATTGCACACAATCCGCTGGCAAAGGTCGCAATCAAACGTAGAAGAGAATTCAAAGATCTGGAAACGGTTCGTAAAATTTATAAAAGAACTCCCTCCTTCGCTCGATGGGACAAAGAAATCTATGAGGATTATATTCTAAGCTGTTTTAAAATCGGGGCAAAAAAAGAAGCGATTTTACGCTGTACCCCGGAAGTGGAGGCGAAAATATTCGATTCCGTAAGTTATCTCAGTTTGTTTCAATTTGGGAGAATCAAAATCGAGACACATATCACGATTCCCAAGCCGCATGAAGTATGTTCTCCTGCGGAGGCAAAAAAAATCCAACGAGGCAATCCGAGGTCGAGTTTTGAAATTTGGCCGGGCACCACACATTTTTTCCCTTTTGAAGAAAAAGAAAAAACGCTCAATCGAATTCTAAAAGTCCTTTGACTTTCACAAATCCGTGTAATTCTTACAAAACATAAAATGAATTTGAAAAACAAAAACCGTTTCCTGCTTCCGATCAGTGATTATCGACGAAACACTATCAATTTATACTTTTTTTACAAAATCGTATGGCATAAGACTGTACAAGCCGATACCATAAACATTTTGTTTGCACTTCCATGAAAGAAAGAATCTTTCTATGTATTTTTAAGTATGTATTTGATTCACTTTTTTTAAGGATGATAGCTCCAAGTTTTATCCCTCCTAAGAGTGCGAAATATGGCTATTGATTCCTTTATGCGATTCCAATCGGAATCATTCTATTGTTCATCTTTCATCTACTTACGAAAAGCCACTGTATGCTACTCAAAGAAAAATGATTCGGCAAAATTGTGGAAATGCAATCTGTGATCAAAACGGACTCAATTTGGATCTTTTAAACGACTCACGATTGCGTAAAAAATACTGATTTTTTGCTTCTTTTTTAAACTTTCATTGAGAAGCGAGTTTTTCTTCGCTTAAAATCCGGTTGGTTCATTCCATTCTTTATTTTGAATATACAAAAGAGTAAAAGAAGAAATCAACAAAATCAAAATCGATCCGTTCCTTTCCCTTAAAAATATTGAAACGCCTTTGCTAAAAAACTGCGATCAAAATCTTCCCGCACAAACGTTGGTTTCAGATCAGCAAGAGTTCCATCCGGCAAGTATGTACGCGAAGCGGTAACCGTGATCGGAACCGAAAGCCCCAAGCTGATCGATTCGAGATGAATGAGAAAACCCGGAGCAACGACGGTAGAATACAGATTCTCTTTTTCGGGATCATAACGGATCACACGACTCATTTCAAGAATCGCTTCAAAAGATTTTTTTGTATTCGTATAGGAAATCCAAACGTCGAAATACCAGGTTTTCTCAAACTGTTCCCCAGCTCTTTCCCATAAATGAGGGGTTACTTGCGAGCTCCAACGCGCGACTGAAAAAATTCCCCAAGAACCCTTACGAACAAACAAACCTCCGTAAAATTCCACTTTGCCAAATTTTTCAGATCCGATTCCAAGATTTTCTTTTCCAGTTGCAAAGAAATAACTGAATCCGCTGACAAAAATAAGATCACCGACAATGGGAAGAAACACTTTTAACCCGATCTGTTGGTTATTTAAATGTTCTTTTAACCCTTCGCCGGACTGCTGCACTCTCGTATAGGGCAGAATTGCGTATAAGGAAACGGAATTTCCGATTGTTTTTTCTAACTGAGCGAATGCGTTCGTCGTTTCTTTTTTTGAACTTAATGTTTCTTGCTGTTGCTTTTGAAATGCAAATGCGAATCTGTTTTTAGGTTCAGGAGAATTTAGATATAAAGATTCTCCAAAAAGTTCGATCACAGAGGTTAAAAAAATAACAAGATAGACCAATTTGATACTCATCGAATTAAGATTCCCTGAACTTGAAAGATATCCTTTATCAATTCGGACATGGTCTGATACCCTCTATAAGTCAAGTGACCACCGTCAAAGAGCATATCCGAAGTAATTACGATGGTCGGATCGAAAACAAATACATCAGTAATTTCTGATTTCATTTTATCGTTCACTTGTTTGGTGGGAAAAATCGGCCACGGTGATTCTACGTTCCAAATCCCGATAACAACGATCGAATCACATTTCGATTTCATAAGAGCGATTGCTTGTTTTTGTCTTTGAACCGTGGCTTCTATAAGAGAATCTTCGACGGGTAATAAAATGGACAGATAATCGTTAGCCCCTCCATTATATGTACAGGCGCGATAATGACCCTCTAAATTTTGAGTTGCTTCTATGATTTGCGCGGTGGTCCGGTTCGGAAACGCGGTTTTTGTTGCCACAAATGGTTCTAACAATTCTGTTGGCCAAAATGCGGAAATACTATCGCCGACTAACATCAGTGAAGGTTGTTTTACAAATAAGCCAAGATAAAACTCCGAATCAGATTCTTCGATTTTATCACAGCCTATCGTTGCAAAGGAAAAAATAAATACAAATATCTTTAAATAAAGTCCATTCATTGTCTGCGATTCTCCCATAAAAAACTTGAACACGATATCCTTAAATCCGTTTTTATTTATATGAATTATGAAATTGAACAAAATATTCAATTCTTCATGATTGCGAAAATTGATTTTATACTTTTACTAAAACGATGCAAGATCTTCATGTCGTTTTTATTGAGAGACAAAAAAGTAGATATATTTATAGAATACGAATCCGACTATGAATCGTGTAAAATAAGAAATCATTTTAAATTTAAAAAGAAGATATCAAAATCGTATCTTTAAAAAAATCGATGAGAAGACTCAAATGACGTCTTTTCATCGATCCCATTATCAAAACATAAAATGAATTTGAAAAACAAAAATACTTTTTTGATCGAAGAATGGAAAGAAAATTACAAAGCTAAATTAACGGTTTTGTTTTTATCGGAGAAAGTAGTTTCAAAGGTGATTCCCATATCTCCGATTTTCAAAACGAAATCCGAAATCGTAGTGTCAAAAAGATAGATAGCGCCAAAAATTAAAATTACGGTCACAACATAGATTCGCAACGGGTTCATAAGATACCTCATCTGATAAAACTACATTTGATACGGATTTTTTTTACAGTTACGCCTTCTTTTTTAAAAGACCCAAGAAACCGAAAGAAAAGAAGTTTTTCCTCCATCGGTCGTTGACAAACGAATACTTTTCAGACTACCGCTGAACAATTCGGAGCGGCTTATATAGAAATCGATGGATAGAATCGCAAGCAATGCAAATCCATAAAATCGTCCTTGCTCATAAAACTCGGATTCATCCATAATATTCCCTCTTTGTGTAACTACCATCTCGAGATTTTTCCAATGATAGTAGACAAAAAGTGATTGATTGTTGGTGGCGAGAATGGCAGTAGAATTCAATGCTCTCTCCGGTCTGGAAGATTCACTATACGAATCCGGTTTCATAAAAAATTCCAACCCCTGATAAAGGATATACAACTCGGAAAGGGCGATCATTCCACCCGTCATTTGTATTTTTCTGTCATCGGAAAAAAACAGAGGAGACCAACCCGGAATCAGTGCCGATAAAGAACGTAAAGTCTTAGGACTGACCGCGGGTGGACGTTTTTCTTCTGCCGGTGCAAGCGGTGGCTCCAATTGGAATTCGGGTTCCTTCTTCAGGTCAGAGAGTTCAGTTTCCTTCTTTTTTGAAAGATTTTCCGGTAAAATTGTCTTCACAGCCGAAAAATCGATCATTTTGGTTTCGACTCCGATTTGAATTTTGACCTTCCCTTTTTTCATCTCGATACGATCCGCTTTGATCTTTTGACCGTTTTTTAAAATAATTACGTCAGATAAGATGTCTTTGGAAAAAAAGAAACAGAACATTGCTACCGAAATAAATCTCAGCTTTTGGCTACTAAATATTTTTTTTTTGGCGAACATTTGAACCTGATACCGTAATAAAGAGCGGAAGTACATTTTTAAAGATGACTTTGAATTTAAACAACGTTGAATACCTATATAAAAGTTACTATAATAAACTCAAGTTTTTCTTCCTAAAGTCCGGGATCACAATGGACGTTGCAGAGGAACTTTGTCAGGAAACTTTTATAAAAGTATATAACAATCGCGATAAGTATGATTCCGTCAAAGGATCCGAAAACTCGTGGGTTTATGCCATTGCAAGAAACGAACTTACGGATTTTTTTAGAAAAAATGCTAAAAATGTAAATTCCATTGAAATCGGATCCTGGGATACTTTGACCTCTTCTTACGATGCTTCGATCACAAGACAAGAAGAAGAAAGAATTTTACTGGAAAAATTGAATAAATCGATTCACCTTCTAAAAGAACCTGAAAAGTCGATCGTTGTGCTGCATTGTATACGCGGGAAGTCAATCGCCGAAACATCGCTTCAAACCGGAATCGCCCAAAGGACGATCAGTAGAAGATTGGTCTCAGCGTTAACTCTTTTAAGAGAAGAATTAAAGTCGTTAGGTGTGGATAAAACTTGGTTAGAGGGAGTGAAGTAATGAAAAACAATCAAAAACAAAACTTACTTCGCTTATTTTCTAAAAATATAGATACAAAAGACTTGGAAACGTTATTACAGGAGGATCCCGATTTGCAAAGAGAATACTTTGAATTAATAAGAATCAAAACTCTTTTGGGATCTTTGGACGCCTTGGAATTTCCGATTGCGGAAAATAAAAAAACCAATTATTGGAAAACAACCGGGACGTTCTTTTTGGCCGCGGCTTGCCTTATCCTCGTTTTTGGCTCTTTTCTATTTTACCAAAAACGCTCACAACCGGAAGATATTATCGCTCAGCCCAAAGCGACAAGCGGAAATTGTGAACAAAATGCGGTTTCCTTTTATTTTATCGAAATTAAAACCCAGGAAAATTCGTATTGCGATTTTCTTCTGAAAGGATCGGGTGAATTTAAAATGCGAATTTTTCCGAATACAAATTTGCAAATCGTTTCGAGTCAAAATCTCATCGAATTGAAAATTCAAGCAGGATCGTTTCTGTTTTCTTCCATAACAAAAAAAGAAGGAGTTGGAGTGCAGGTCAACGGACCTCATATCCGATCCCAACTTTTAGGGACCTCGCTCTTTATTGCGGTTTCTCCGGAAAACGAAAAAGTCGTTCTTATCGAGGGTGAAATTCAGGTGATTACGGATGCGGAAAAAGATCCGAAAGGAAGTATATTAAAAAGTGGTTATGTTGCCGAAATAAAAAATCCGGATCTGAACGAAGAGGAAAAGATTCAGATAAACAAAATCTCTCCGCTTGAGGATTCCATTCTTCAATCTCAATTTGATTCGATGGAAAAAATCCATAAGAACGATCAGACCTCGGTTTATTCTAAATCCGATATCGGACGGATTCAAAATTTTCAAAAATTTGAGCAGTGGTCAAGCCAACCGTATGTTAAAATTAAAAGCAACAACGGAAATACGGAAGAAGGGTATCTGATCGAAATCGGAGAATTTTATTCCGTCTATTCGGTTCAATCCGGATTGATTCGGTTTCACAAAGATTCCATCCGAGAAATTACGACTTTACGGAAATAATTCCGTAACATTTGCAAGAAAAATATTCGCAAAACCAATTTATAAAAGTAGAGTCGAGATCGTCAAACGACTCAATTTTCGATTGGAACTTCCGCTAAAATTCTTCGATTTCTTAATTCCAAACTGGAAATTCTCAAGTTTTCGCTTTCCCTATCTCAAAGATTGAATTTTAAATTTTTCATTCTCCCAACTTTCAACTAAAGAATCGGTCGGAAAATTAAATCAGACACAGAAAAGATTTTACACAAAAATTGATCTTATTAATATTGGATTATCATTACCATTTAAATACATGAAGATGTCTCGATTTCGTATCTACCTTTTTCTGTTTTTGCTTTTAGGCATTCTCGTTGGGGAAATTCACTTTCATTCGGAAACGAATGCTCCGCAGTCATCGATACAAACTCAAATTTCATCTTCGGATTCCGAAACCATCCCTTCCGTTTGGTGTCGGATTTGTCAGTTTCATACGACAAATCCCTCTCTTTGGAACCCGAACTTTTTAATCAAAGTGTGCTTTGTGCTTTCTCAGCTTGAGTCTTTTGATTTCATCGCCGTTTTTTTTCCGCGCTCGCTTTTTTATCAGATCAAAGTCGGCCGTGCTCCCCCCGTTTCACTCCTTAATTCTTAAACAATCATTTCCGATTTTGTTTCGATTTTAAGGACTTTTGTCCGGGAGTTTCGCTTGAAAAAGCAATCACATTCTTATTTTAGAATATTCATATTCTCTATTTTTATCTCGCCTCTTTCTGTCTATGCCTTGGACGTCGCACTATCCGGGGTTGTAAAAGACAAGGAAGGGAATCCGATTTCCAACGCGAGAATTTTATTACAGGAATCTAGGAAGACTGTTCTTTCCGACGAAAATGGGGAATTTATCTTAGATCACATTCTTCCGGGAAAATACACTCTGATCGCATCCGCGAGAGGATATCAATCCGAAACGAGTTCCATCTCCTTTGGCGAAAAGGACGAAAAAATCAACTTTGTATTAACAAAAAGTTCGTTGGATGAATTTGCGATCAATGTCACTGCGAAATCCACGATTTCGGATTTTTTAACTTCTCCACAGCCGATCACCGTGCTTTCGGGCAGACAATTGGATCGGCAACGAGGGGAAACGGCAATGTCCGCGATCAACAACACACCAGGTGTTTCCAATCTGACAACCGGAGCGGGAACCTCGAAACCGATCATTCGAGGTCTAACCGGACAACGAGTTCTTGTGATGACGGACGGCGTTCGCCAGGAGGAACAACAATTCGGAGACGATCACACCGTCGAATTAGACGCTTTTAATATTCAAAAAATTGAAATTATAAGAGGGCCAGGAAGTTTGTTATACGGATCGGACGCACTCGGCGGGGTTGTAAACGTGATTCGAGACAAAGCACCTCTTTCGGGAGAAGGGGTTCCGAAACTGGCTGGCATTTTCAATTCCAATAGTTATTCCAATAACAAACAAGACGCGGGGAACTTCGCTATTTACGGCAATATCAACGGTTTCGGTTATCGTGCCAGTGCTAACACGAGAAAGGCCGGAAGGATCACAACCCCGAACGGTACGATTCCGAATACGGGAATGATCGAAAAAAACCAGAACGTCTCCATCGGCTTGGACGGAAAATGGGGGAACTTCTATATGGATTCGTTTCGAAGAGAACAAATCCAGGATCTTTTTGACAATCCGAACGAAAATCCGAGTGCAACCGTCTATCAGAAACTTCTGCACGAGAAATCTCATTTTCATTCTTTTTTGATTTTGCCCGCGGGAAATCTGGAACTGGATGTTTCTTATCAGCGTAACAACCGAAGAGAAATCGAATCCAAAAATAGAATTCTTCCGATCAAAGACACTTTGTTGGACAACTCCATAAGCGATTTTGAAAAAGCGTTTCAATACTATCAAGCGACGGTTCGGGACAAACATCAAGGTCTAAATCTGTATTTGGATACGGCAACCGCGGACGCAAAATTTCATCACAAACCTATATTCAACATTTTGAAAGGAACCGTGGGAATCTCCGGGTTTCAACAGACCAACAAAACCATCGGTTCGGAACCGCTGATCCCTTCTTACGGAATTATCAACGTTGCAGCCTATTTTTTAGAGGAACTCAAATTGGGTTCGGTGACCTTGAGCGCGGGAATCAGAAACGACAAAAGATCGACGGATATTCGCAACAACGCGACCCTCGGAATCAACGAACAAACCAAGAATTATTATGCAACAACTGGTTCCACGAGTTTGGTCTGGAGGATCGATAAATCCTTTTCCACGATCCTCAATTACGGCAGAGGGTTTCGAGCACCCACTCCTTTCGAACTTTTTTCAAACGGAGTTCACGAAGGAACCGGCAGATTTGAAATCGGAAAAAACGAATTAAAACCCGAATATTCCAATAATCTTGATTTCTCTTTGAGATACGCGTCTTCCAGAATTCAAGCGGAGATCAGCGTATTTCGAAATCACGTTCAAAATTTTATCTACTCTTCAAGCATCGCCGAAATCGATCCGGACTCAGGTCTGCCCAAATTCCAATACAAACAAGGAGAAGCGATCTTACGAGGGGGCGAATTTTCCCTACAAGCCGAAGTGACTAAGAAATTAATTCTTTCAGGGGGAATCGATATCGTGCATGCAAGAAATCAAAACGATACAAATCCTCTTCCAAGAACCACGCCAAACAGAGCCAGAGCCGGGCTCCGATGGACGGAGGATTCCATTTGGGGAATAAAGAATTTTTACGTTTCAATCAATGAAAGATTTTACGATTCTCAATATCGAGTCGATCCGAAAGAAACTCCCACCAAGGGTTATCATCTCACGGATATAGGATTGGGTTTCGAACTGCCCAATTTCGGAGACGGGACTTCCAAACCTGTATTGGATTTAAGCGTTCAAAATGCATTCAATGTTTCTTATGTGGATCACTTGAGCAGATACAAGGAATACGCCCTCAATCCGGGCGTGAACGCGATCTTAAAAATTTCATTCCCGTTTACGGTAATCGATTAGGAATTCATCATGAAACAATACATTCTTTTTTTATTCATTATTCCGATTTTATTTTGTCAAAAAGACAAGGAAGATTCCGAAAAGGATCAGCTCAATCGCCTGCTCGCGAGCGCCTTTAATCAAACCCGCTCGGATTGCGTTTATTGCACGGACACACAAGCGTTTCAGGGAAACTGCACTTGTCATACGAACATTCCCGTTTGGAGTTGTGAGGGTTATTCCACCGGACGTCAAAAATCGAATTCGATCAAGATATCTTGCGAAGAGTTGACCTCCAAGGGAACTTGGACAGAAGATCCGAATACCATGGGCGCGAAATCCTGTTCGTATCTTACGTGTCCTCTCGAAGCCTACAGAGCCGCCTTTACTCCGGACGGAATTTAGAATGATTCGTGAGGTCCGTCTTAAAATCGTTTTTTAAAGTTGGATTCTATCGTTTAAAAAATTCCATACCGGAAATCTTGGACCAAGTAGAGGATCGAATCGGTTTGATCGGCGGCACCGATCGTTCCGCTTTGATCGGTTCCACACTTTTAATCGCCTTCATCGGACTTACGATCTTCTCGGGCTGAATCGGACCACTTTGCGTATGTTGAGTATAAAAAACACATTCTCCCGAAGTATCTCGAATCCACCCGTCTTCGAACCATCCCAGACATTTTCCAGAATAAGAATACACACAACCTCGATCCAAATAGGCTACGAGCGCGCCGGGAAACGTATAAATATGAACACCATCCTGCGAGTAAGCGATAGGTTGACCGACTTTGTCATAAAAATCGATTTCTTCCATTTCCTTTTCTCCTTGATTGTATTTCGATTTTATTATTTCAGTTTCTTACAAATGCGCAATTTATTTCCAGTATCATCGTATAAAAAGAAATTCTTATTTCCCCGAATTTCAAACGTTTCTTCAAAATTCAAAATACCGTTTTGAAACCGAATCCTTTCGATTTGACTTTTGTTTTTGAAAGTTTTATTTTTCATTTTTCGGATCACAAACCTGTTTACAAATCGGGCCGGACTGTAGAAATGAAGTTTAGAATTTACTATCGAACTTTCGGTTCGACACTAACGCGGAGCCTACCTAACGTATGCCTTATGTAAACTTGCAAGTAGCCGGTCCTCTCACTCGGAAACAAAAAGAAGAAATCGTAAAAGAATTTACCGAAACCTTACACAGAGTCGCGGGAAAACCTCCGGCAGTCACCTACATCGTGATCGACGAAGTATCGCGGGAAAATTGGGCCGCGGGCGGTAAACTCTTAGAATAGGATGATTCCTTTGCGTCTATTTCTTGTCCAAAGACATAATTTTTAAGAATTTATTTTTCCTTTTTTCAAAACCGCTCGACTTTTCTGTACAATCGTTTAGGAGGGGGACTTGAAGTCCCGGCACTATGTCCACAGTTTTATTTTCAATTTCAAAACTCGCGACCTTAATCTTATTCCCTCTTCCATTGATTCTCCTGCTCCTTTTAATCGCGGGTGGAAAACTCAAACGATGGAAGGAAAAATTTTCGATCTGGATACCTGTTGTCATTCTCTGGATTTTTTCCACGAGCACCGTTTCTCAAAAGTTAGTCCAATCCTTGGAAATTTATTATCCACCGGTGACCCTGGATCGGGTTCCAAAAGCGGACGTAATACTCGTGTTAGGCGGAATGGTTTCGACCCTGAGCAAACACGATGAACCGGTGGAGCTCTACAACACCGCGGAAAGACTTACAGAAACCGTAAGACTCTATCGGGCTCAAAAGGCTCCGAAAATTCTATTTTCCGGGGGATCGGGAAATCTATTTTATCAGGAAGTTCCCGAATCGGAACCCGCGGGAAGATTTTTGAGACAAATGGGGATACCCGATTCTTCTTTGATCTTGGAAAGTAAAAGTCGCAACACTTCCGAAAATGTCGCTTATACTCTGGAATTGTTAAGAGAACGCGGTTGGAAATCCGTCATCCTGGTCACTTCTTCCTTTCATATGAAACGTTCCGTAGAAATTTTTCAAGGAAAGGGAATTCAACTCATTCCCTATCCTACCGACTTTCGTGCCCAGAAGGCGGTTCTTACACTGGACAATTTCTTTCCTTCTACATTTTGTTTGGAAAACTCCACGATTTCGATCAAGGAATGGATCGGGATTCTCGTTTATAAAATTCGCCATTCCTAAACGACATATAGAATGAGGCAAAATGTCGATAATTCCACTTTTCTCCGACCGTCGGATCTGTTTTCATGGTCTAAAACAAAAACTAGATCGGAACTTTTACGATGAATATCAAATTTACGGTCCTCGCAGGGATCATTCTACTTTCCCTCGGCTCCATCGCTTATTTTTCCTCTAAGGAAACTTCCTATACTTTATTGGACGCTTCCGAACTCGCAGCTGCTCCTGCAAAATACCAAGACGACCTTTTGAGAGTCAGAGGTTTTGTAAAATTGGGATCCGTAGTTCGGGAAGGTAAGACCGCAAAATTTATCTTAGAATTCAATGAGAAACAAATCCCGGTATTTTTTACCGGTGAAACACTGCTTCCGGACGCTTTTAAAGAAGGCACCCGCGCGCGAGTGGACGGTTATATGAAGGATGGAGTGTTGATCTCCGATCATGTCGAAGCGAAATGCGCGTCCAAATACGAAGCCGACTATTCGGAAGAAAATAAATAATTTAACTTTTCTACATCGCTGTAAAGCGAAAGGACCATGGACTTTCTGATATGAATGATTTCGGCGCCCTCTGCATAATCGCCTCTTTTGCGATCCTCCTTTTCTCGGCTCTTCAAACCTCTTATGGAATTTGGAAACAAGACAAACAAGCCGTAGAACTCGGAAGATATACTCTCATGGCAAACTCCGCCGTGATCCTTCTCGCCTTTATCGTGTTACTCGTTCAACTTTTTAGAACCGATCTTTCCAACTATTATGTTGTGATGCATTCCAACGAACACCTTCCCTTATTTTACCGCCTAACTGGAATTTGGTCCGGCTCTTCCGGTTCTCTTCTTTTTTGGAATCTTTTACTTTCTACGTTTACGTTTGTCGCTCTTTGGCAGACAAGAGATCTCGTTCACGATAGAATTCCCGTGATGAATCTGACTCTCACTGTGATCACAGGATTTTTTTCTTATCTCGCCGTTTTTTATCCGGACGCACAGCCCTTTCGTGAGTTTCAACCCGCGGCGATCGCGGGCAGAGGACTCAATCCGCTTTTACAACACTGGGCGATGATCATTCATCCTCCGATCCTTTACGTGGGTTACGTAAGTTTCGCGATTCCGTTTGCGATCGCTGCGTCCGCATTGATCACGGGGCATCTTTCGGAAAACTGGTTTCGTTTTGTAAGACGATGGACAATCTTCTCCTGGTTTTTTCTCGGAACCGGAATCCTTCTCGGATCCAAATGGGCGTATGAGGAATTGGGATGGGGCGGTTACTGGGCTTGGGATCCGGTCGAAAACGCGTCATTGATGCCTTGGCTGCTATCGACGGCGTTTCTTCATTCCATGATCATCCAAGAACGAAGAGGAATGTTAAAGTTTTGGAATTTATTTTTGATCATCCTCGCGTTTCATTTTTGTTTATTGGGAACCTGGATCACACGAAGCGGAGTTTTGGAAGGACCTCATAGTTTTTCAAAATCCACCATCGGAACCCCTTTTATCATCTATATAGGAATCAGCTTTGTATTCTTTATCGTTTTTCTGATCTATCGAAAAGACGCTCTCAAACCCGAAAGAAATCTGGAAGCCATGACATCCAAGGAAGGAAGTTTTCTTTTTAACAATTTCCTTCTCGTGATCGCCACGCTTGCGATTCTTCTCGGAGTGTTCTCGCCTCTTTTGTATGGAAGAGAATTCAAGGCGCCTTGGTTTAACTCCTGGGGTGTTCCCGCGGGAATTCTTCTGATTCTTCTCATGGGTTCGGCGCCTTTGCTCGCATGGAGAAAGGGGGCGGATAAGATTTTCTTTTCCACTCTTTTCAAACCTCTGTTAGTCGGAATCGCCGGTGCAGGCGCTTATATTCTTTTTTATACTCAGAATTTTACGATCAGTGATTACAGCCTCGGCGACGTTCTCGGAGAAGTGTATTCGGTGGTGGCGGTCGGTCTCGGAATTTTTACGATCGCGGGAATCGCCCAGGAATATCACAGAGGAATCACCGCGAGAAAGGTTTCGTATCCTTCGGAAAATTATTTCTTTGCCGGTTTTAGAATGCTGATGAAAAACAAACGAAGATACGGCGGTTATCTCGTTCACTTGGCCATGGTGATCTTGTTTATCGGGTTTGCGGGAAACGCGTTTAAACAAAACACATCCATTAAGTTTTTCTACTTTTTAAACGCTCCGGAAAAAAATGAAATCATCTATTCGAGTCAGGACACGGGAGTTCTTGGAAACTATCAAATCTCCGCGAGCACTCTCAAGATCAAACCCCTCGTAAACGGAGACGCAAAAAACGGATTGAACATTCAGAACGTGATTGTATCTCACGAAGCGACCTTTCAAGTCAAACGTCATCTCAAGGAATTTTCAACGATGGTTACGGAACGCAGATTTTATCCGCAGATCTCTCATTTAACCGGTGACTTTGAAACCCACATTCCTACAAGCGAGCCCGCGATCACTTCTACCCCGAAAGAGGATCTTTACATCCAATTGGGAGCGATCGAACATTCGGATCTTTCGGATGAAAATCCGGATCTTCCGCTACTGTTTATGAACTATCTTTTCACGAATGAAAATCAACCCGTTCGTAAACTCGAAAACTTCAATCGTTTTCCAAGACAAATCGTGGCGAACCTGGAAGTCTGGGTCAATCCTCTTGTGAAATTTATTTGGGCGGGCTCACTTTTATTTTTCTTTTCCGGACTTTTGATCCTTCTTCCTATAGGAGAATCCAGAAATTGAAAACTCGTTTCCAAAAGTTTCTCTCTCTTTCTTTTTTATTTTTATTGTTTGTCGCGTTTGTTCCTGTCTTCGGAGATTCTACGTTTACAAACCTGAGTGAACCCGATCAGATCCGCACCTTTCACGAAGTGACTTCTAAGATTCGTTGCATTTGCATTCCTTCGATCACGATCAAAAGTTGTTCGTTTAACAATTGTACAGTTTCGGCCAAACTCAAAATTTTTATAGAAAATCGGATCGCCAAGGGCGAAAGCGCCCAAGTCATCATCAACAAAATGGTTCACGGATTCGGAGAAGAAGCTCTACAGGATCCGGTGATTCAAAAGTTTGTGGAAGCGGGAAATACCGGAATGGCAAACTCGGTTGTTTACGGATTCGGTGAGAATATTTTAGCTACACCGGACTCAACCTGGATCAACCTGAGTTTGGCTTTCGCGGGCGCTCTCGGGATTTTATTCATCTACTTATATATCAAACGGAAAGGACCCGAGACTTCGGAGCTCTCTTCGACTCATTCCGCAAAAAAAGAAGAAGATTCTTTCCACAAGTATCTTTCGGAAATAGAGGAAAAACAAAAATAATGGATCTTTTACTCATTCCATTTTATATCGCTCTTGCTGCGATCATCATCGCCCCTTTCTTATACGTTCGCTTTGCAGTGAACCAAAAAGTTTCCGAAACGGAATCTGCAAAGCAAGAGCTGATCAACCGAAGAGAAGTCGTCTTAGAGAACTTAAGAGACATCAAGATAGAATTCGATACCGGAAAACTTACTGAGCCCGAGTTTCATTCTATTTCCACGGGAATCGTAAAGGATCTGGAAGAATTTGATAATCAGATTCGGACAATCGCGCGGAACATTCCGAAACAACAAACCCCAAGTCCGAGTTCCTCCGAGATTCTTCCGAAATACTGCCATGAATGCGGATTTAAAATCGAAATTTACGGAGCAAAGTTTTGTCCATCTTGCGGAACCAAACTGATCGTCTAACGGAGGTTTGGTTAAAGAACGTTTTTGTTTTTCTCCTTTTTTTTACGGTCCTTTTATTATTCATTTCCTGCACCGGCAAAAATCTAAAACTCCAAGGGGAATTGCGAAAACTCCCTGAGGTTCCTTATTACGGATCTGGTTTTTATGTTACTGCCTCTAAAATCGATAAAGACGACTTAGAAGAAATTCGAAAGGATTTAAAAAACGAATTATCTACCAGAGTTCCTAAAGACAGGCTCGAAAGGTGGAAAGAAATTTCCAATCTAAACGGTTCCGAAGGGATTTACATTTTATTTCAAATTGTACCCGAAACTCGCGTTCTACCTGAATTTTTAAACTTTGAATTTTCGTTTAACGATAAACCCGCCGAAAAAAATTGGAATTATTATGTTCAGACATTTACTGCGAGAATCAGGAATTCCCGTTTTTCCGCTCTGCCCGCTTATGGAATTTTTGCGTATCCGTATTACACCGCACCTCCGGGAGTGTATCCGTCGGGTTCGATCCTGTATGACTCGGATGTGACCGCCGAAACAGAACATATCTATCGTTTTTTGGTCCGATTTCAAAAAGAAAATCTCAATCCGAATTCTCGGGGAAAAAATTTCTTCCAAGTGATCACACCCGCAAAGTCCATCCTTCGTTTTGAATATTAAGTTTTTAGAATTTTATAGAACGCTAATGCGAAGCATAGTGTCTTAAAATCTGAAGTTTTATCAAACTTGTAGTAGTTCCTACAATCCTTCGTAAAACATTCGCGCCCCACCCTGTGACGCGATCCGTAGAGAGCGGAACATTGAGTTACATCTGGGTGGAGGAGGGGGCTGAAAAACTCAATGCGATACTCCCTATGGGTCGTATCGCAGGGAAGAATTGTGAAATTTTTCTCTATCACAAAAACTGCATTCATGCAACTAAAAATTCTCGATTCAATTTGTAGGAACTCCCACAAAACAGACGACTTAGTTACCAAAATATTCTCGAATCAACGCAGCTTCTACGTCTTCCTTCTTCCAATTCTCAAATGGAATCCCGTAAAGAGTCTTTCGATACTCGTCGATAACATAAGCGTATCGAAATCCTGTTTCAAATCTTGTCTTAAAATTCCCTTTTCCAAAGATCAAAAAATCAAGGATGATTTTCCATCGCTCCCGGGACCCAATTTCCCCTTCAGTTAACATTCTAATTTCATAATAAAAACGATCCATCTCCGGACTCGGCAAAACGGACGCGGTTTCCTCCAAGAATTCCTTATACCCTTTGGGAAGCAGACGGATATAGTGCCCCGGAAACCCCTTTCCGGGCAATCGCGCTAAAAACGGATCCGTGATTCCCAAAAGATCGATCCAATGAATGAACGCCCCTCCATAGTATCCCGCTAAACCGACGTTGGTGGTGACCCTAACTTCCGATACGATCGGCAGGGATTGCGAGTTTTGAATATGTGATAAAACCGACCTGGAATGTTTCTCCAATACGATTCCAATCGCATACTGAGACCAAGGATGCGATTCGGGACCGTTCCCTTGAATCCAACTCTTTAAAGAAACATTATCCTGGTAAGACGCTCTTTCATCCACGATTCCTTTTTCCACTCGAACCGGTTGCCTCTGAAACGCATATCGTATCGGAGAAGACGGAGAAATTAAAAAGTAAACACAAACGATTCCAAAAAAAATTCTCCAAACATATCGAGTTTGGACCAAATTTACTTCGCTAAAAAAAATCCAAAATCTCATTTGAGAAAATAAAGATATGACCAAACAAACACCGATAAATCGGCCGGCCATAAAATCGCCACCGATCCAAAATAGATATACAAAGACGGGAACGATCGATCCAATTCCGATTTGCAGCGCTTGTTTTTTTGAATCGGATGGACTCCATTCTAATTTTAGAATTCGTTTTCCAAATGTGCCAAGAAAAAACCAAAACAAATGAGACGTCAAAATGAAAATGCCGATCGGATCCCACTTGAGACTGATTCGGATATAATTCCATCCCGCGATCATTCGATCGATGGGATCTGAAATCACGTTTGTTTTTGCGTAAAATGTGTTCGGAAAGAATGAGCCAAAATAAACAAGCGAGAATCCGAGATACAAGACCCAAAGCAACATTCCGATACTGAAATATTGTAAAAAACGAATTTTTGATCCTTGGAAGGTTTTAAAAAATAATATCGATAAGGGGTAGATTAACAATAAGACAAGATCCAGACGAGTCAAAAGAATCAAAGAGGTCAAAAAACCGATTGTCAAAATTCTCAAATTGGAATTGGGATGATCGGGGTCTTCTTGGATCAAATTCAATTGTACAAAAAAAAGCAAAAAAAGCAAAAACGAAAGTGGATTTTCCAAACCGGAACTATTATAATCGATAAAAATTTTAGAAGAGAACAAAATCAAAAGTGAAAAAACAATCCATCTAACTGCGTTAGACGACCTTACAAATGTAAGGATCCAAACGGACAAAAAGGAAATTCCGCAGACAAAGGAAAGAAGGTAGGCGGAGATCGAAATTTCCCGAACCGCCGCTTGAAGCGGAATGAGCAGAAAAAGCCAGAGAGGATGTGTGTAGACCTGAACCCTTTCTAGAGGATTCCATCTCAGTCCGAATCCGTTTAGAAAATTATCAACGACCCGAAACGTGATAAACGAATCGTCGGAAAGCCAGGCGCTGTGATAAAATAAAAACGTATAAAAAAGAAAGAAAAAAATACCGAAGGAGATTTTCCCGGAAGCCCTTTTGAAAAAGTTTTTCTCCGGGAAATCCATAATTTAAGAATGTCGTTTGCGAAGTTCTTCCACAATGTCTTGCAGAGAAATTCCCTGCGCAACGAGCAAAACCTGCAGATGAAAAAGCAAATCCGCGACTTCGTGAGTAAGTTCTTTTTTGTCCGCATTTTTTGCGGCGATGATCACTTCTCCCGCCTCTTCCCCGACTTTTTTTAAAATCCGATCCACTCCTCCGCGAAATAAATCCGCAGTATAGGATTTATCAGGAAGTTCCTGTTTTCTTTTTTTAAGAATCGTTTCCAGTTGTAATAAAAATTCCATGAATCGGAGGCTTCCTTTGCAAAATCTGCCCCTAGTTTTCCCAGGCTCCGATTCGGCGACAACCGTATTTTTAAGAATTCGAACAAAGAAAACGCTGGCTAAAGAATTCGCCAAGGAGTCTGATGATAGAGAATGAAGAATCTATTGTGTTCTATCTGCGTGCTTATTGCCGTCCTATTCCACTCCGGTCTCAAAGCCGAAATCCAATGGGAAAAATCGGTAAAGACTGTCTTTGAAAAAGCAAAGACAAACGGAAAACCGATCTTTATAGACGTTTATGCGGATTGGTGCACTTACTGCAAAACTCTGAAGAATGAAATTTATCCTCAAAAAGAAATACAACAAGAGCTTTCCAAATTCGTCACTATCTCTTTGGACGGGGATACCTTTCCGAATTTAAAACGAAAATACGGAATCAAGGGTTATCCATCCATGTTATTCCTAGATCAAAACGGAAGTCTGATCGACAAAATCACGGGAATGCCGGATGCAAAGATGATGCTCAAATCCATCAAGACCGCCTATTCGCGTAGAAATCTGGAGAAAGAATATCTCGAAAAATTATCCAAGGACCCGAACGGGATCAAGACCAATTTCCAGACAGGCGTTTATTATTTCGAAGCAAGGGAATATCCCAAGGCGATCCAACACTTCAAAAAGGTAATCGAAAGCACAGATCCCAAAAATACTGACAAAAAACACGACGCAATTTTTAATTTGGGAATTTCGTATCTTGAAGTCGGAAACTTTAAATCGTCGATAGAAACTTTTAACTTGTATCTCGAAAAATATCCGAACGGAGACACTGCGTCCGTCCTATTCTATCGTGCAAACGCTTACGAGGAATCGAATCAAAAAGAGGAGGCAAAGTCGGATTACAAAAAGGCCCTCGAACTTACGAGCGATCCGGATGAAAAAAAAGATCTTCAACTCAGAATCGATTTATTAAATTAGAAAACCTTAATTCTTTAAAAAAGAAATGCCCCAATCTCGAACGTTTCCGGCTCCGAGAGTCACAAGTTTGTCTCCCGGTTTAAGAGTGTTTTTCAAAAGGGAAACTCCGTTTTCAATTTCTTTAGGAAGAATCGAGGCCGGACGTTTCATCGCTTCGGCGATCCGTTCTGTTTCCACTCCGGAAATCGGATCCTCTCCGGCGGAATAAATCGGTAGCAAAAACACAACCTCTCCCGTATCCAAACTTTCCGCAAATTCCTTACATAGATTTTGAGTTCTCGTATATCGGTGCGGTTGAAATAAGATGACCGCTCGTCCCCCGTCTTTCAATCCTTCCATAGACTGGATCACAGCCTTGATTTCTGTGGGATGATGTCCGTAGTCGTCGTATACGGCGATCCCGTCTTTACTCCCGAGATATTCCAACCTACGACTTACACCGGAATACTCAGGGATTTGTTTTGCTAAATCGGCAATCGGAACACCGATCTCGTGACAGGCTAAAATTCCCGCGAGAGCGTTTTTCAAATAATGTTCTCCCGGATATTTTAGAGAAAACGAATATTCCTTTTTCTGAAATTGAAACCGAAGCTGATTGGACTCGATCGAATAAAATGCAATTTTAGAATTTTCTAACTTCAAACTTTTTAAGAATCGGTCCTCCGAATTCCCGTTTTTTTTTGCAAATCCGAGAATTTTAGAATGATCCTGAAAGAGAGGAAGAGCGTCCCGGATCCCAATATCGTCCAGGTTGAGAATCAATCGCTGCGAAGTACGGTCCATATATCTGGCAAAGGCCGATAGAAGATTCTCCCTCGTTTGATAATAGTCCAGATGGTCTTCGTCTACGTTTGTCAAAACCCGAACCTGTGCATTATGATTATTGAATGTACCGTCGGACTCGTCGGACTCGAAAACGGCCCATTCCCCCTTTCCCCAAGCCCCTCCCTTTCCATCTAAAAACGCGACTTCTCCGCCGACCATCACGGAAGGAGAATAACCGCAACGTTCCAGTAAAAACGCGGTCATCGCGGTTGTTGTCGTTTTGCCGTGAGAACCCGCGACGGAGATTTGCTTTTTTTCGGACATGATCTGATGAAGAAGTTCCGAACGATGAACCAATGCGATTCCTTTGTCTTTGAATTTTTTGACCAGCGGGTGAGAATCCAAACGAATCGCGGAGGAATAAATCGCAAGATCGTAACATTCCGCTTCCAATACGTCCGCTTTGCTAAGAACAATCGCGCCTTTGGAAATTAATTTCTCCACAACAGGGGAATGTTTTCCGTCGTAACCGCCGACTTTGAGTCCCTTTTCCAAAAGCAAAAAAGCGAGAGAGGACATACCGGAACCGCCGATTCCGAGAAAGAAAGGTTTTTGAAAGGATTCCCAGTCCGCTTGCATCGATCAGTCGAGGGAAAAAAGATATTTTACCGTGTCTCTGGACGCGTCTACATGCGAACACTGTAGAGATTTGATAGACATGTCGTTTAACAAAGACACGTCATTTGCCATTTGATCCAAAATTCTAAAAAGATGCGATTCATCCTCGTCCTTTTGATCTAAAACAACCGCCGCTCCGTTGAGCTCAAAATACTTGGCGTTGGCCATCTGATGATCGTCCTTTGCATACGGATAAGGAATCAGAACCATTGGCAATGCAAACGCGGCACATTCCGAAAGAACCCCGGAGCCGGAACGAGCAATCACAAAATTGGCCCACTCATATTGTTCCTTCATATTATCGGTATAAGAAATCAGCTCCGCGTCCTTCTTTGTCTTTTGAGAGACTTCCTCATACAATGCGGAACCGGTCAGTAAACGAAATCGGAATTGTTTGTTGATCTCTTCGTGGTCCATCAATCGCACCACTATATTATTGATCTGTCTTGCACCCTGACTTCCACCCATCACAAGCACGTTAAACTGCTTTTTCTTTTTGGTATCGTATTTTTCGGAAAATTTCAAAGACATTTTCGGAAGAGTCTTTTTTCGAAGCGGGTTTCCCAGAATCGTCCAATCACAAGGAATCGAATGATCGATGGGTGGAAAACTAAACGCGGCCTTATTTGCAAAACGAAAAAACAAACGATTTACATTTCCGGGAATACAGTTCTGTTCGCAAAGATAGACTTTCTTTTTAAAAAGAAGCGCATAAAGAATCGAAGACACCGTGGAATATCCGCCCATCGCGATGACAACGTCCACTTTTAGTTTATAAAACAGAAAAAAGGTTCGAAAAAGATGATATGTATAACGGAAGGGAAACAAAAGAAGATTACTCGATAAAGGAGGAAGATTGTGCCACAACACGGGACACGGGGCCTGCTCCAGATCGGGATTGTTGAAATTGCGAACCAACGAATAGAGATACAAATTTTCAAATCCGATTTGCTCTTTTAAATCCGTGATCGTTTCCGCAAGGGCCACTCCCGGCGAAATATGTCCGCCGGTCCCGCCGGCAGCGATTACAATCGATCTCATAGACCTAGGTTTTCCTTTCGCGTAATATTGACAAGAATTCCGAGAGAAACGAGTACAATGAGAATCGAAGAGCCTCCGTAACTCACAAAGGGCAAACTGATTCCTGTGATCGGAAAAATACCGGTGACTACAAACATGTTGATGATAAATTGTGTTCCCAAGATGATCAAAATTCCCGCCCCGAGATAAAAACCGAACGGATCCTTAACCTTTTGGACCAAATAAAACGCGCGAAACAACAAAAGGAATATCAAAAAGATAAAAATTGAAAATCCAAAAAAACCGAAATCCTCGACAAACGTCGCTAGTACGAAGTCCGTATGACTATAAGTGAGATAACGATGTGCGTAACCGGACGCCAATTTATTTCCAAACCAACCCCCGTCTAAAAACGCGCGGAAGGAGGTCACAAGCTGATGTCCTTCGTCAAACCGATATCGATACGGATCCAGCCAAACTTCCACTCTCTTTTTTCTATAACCGACCCGATCAATTAAAATATAGATCAAAGGCAAAGATACGATTCCCACAACCAAAAGATTTCGAAACGGAAACCCGAATAAAAATATGAAACCTAAAATCACAAAAAGAATTTCTAATGTGGTTCCGAACGCCGGCTCGATAAGGATCAAAACGATCACCGTCAAAAGCAACGCGGAAGGAACGAGAAGTTTTTTGTAATCGGGGGTGGATTCCAGTTTTAATTTTGGAAAAAGGGAAGCGAGATAAATAAGAACCGCGACCTTTGCAACTTCCGAAGGTTGAAGCTGATACGGTCCGATCGCGATCCATCTGTGAAAGTTTCTTCCGTAATATGTGGAAACCGACTTTCCGATACCGGGAATAAATACCAAAATCAAAAGTCCGATCGATACGATCATTCCGAAGGAAGCGAGCTTTTCCAGTCTTTGATACGGGAATATGGAAAAGAAAAAAAAGAAAACAAGTCCGATACAGGACCAGACCGATTGTTTTTTGAGAAAGTATTCCGAATCCTTAAATTCCCTCCAAGCCGTAATGCTCGAAGAAGAATACATAACGCAGAGTCCGGCCAATAAAAGGACAAAGATCGTGACGATGAGAACAGGATCCAAAGAGGATTTTCCCGGAATCCAGAATTCTCTCCATTTCCTCGTCAAAAAATCGATCATTGAATTTTCAAAGTCGAAAGGGATATGATCGCAAGAATGACCGCGATGATCCAAAAACGAATCACAATCTTGGTTTCCTTAACTCCGCCCAATTCAAAGTGATGATGCAGCGGAGCCATCTTAAAAATCCTTTTTCCCCTGAGTTTAAAGGAACCCACTTGCAAAATCACGGAAAGCGCTTCGGAAACAAAAATCGCTCCCAGGATCAAAAGAAGAATTTCCTTTTTTAAAAGGATAACGACCATTCCCAGAGTTGCGCCTAAAAACAAGGAACCAGTGTCCCCCATAAAAATCTGAGCGGGATGCGCGTTAAACCAGAGAAAACCCAAAAGCGCTCCCGCAAGAGCCGAAAGAAAAACCGAATATTCGTGGGCACCCGGAAGATACGGGATGTTCAGATAGTTTGCCACAACGGGAGTTCCAGAAAAGTATGCGATAATGCCTAACGTAACGACCGCGATAGCCACGGTTCCCGTTGCGAGTCCGTCCAATCCGTCCGTGAGATTGACCGCGTGAGAAGATCCGATGATGACAAGTATGGAAAAAGGAATCGCAATGATTCCTAACGCGAGGACCGGTCCTTTGACAAACGGAAAAAACAGATCCGTCAATTCGAACAGAATCTTTCCCGAATGACCGATCGGAGTCACACCCGTATAATAAAAGAAAAGGATACAAAACGCGAGAGAGATCAAAATCGAAAGGACAAACTTTGTGCGAGCTCTCATTCCCCCCTTGATCTTTTTTACGGACTTCATATAATCATCCGCAAAACCCAGAGCAGAAAAGAAAAGAGAAAACACTGCGAGCATCACTATATTCGGATTTTTTAAATTACCCCAGAGAAGAACCGAAAGAAGAAGCGCGCCGATGATCAAAAGCCCGCCCATAGTCGGGGTTCCTTTTTTCGTCTCGTGGGATTTCGGACCATCGTCCCGAACCGATTCCCTGAACTTAAGTCCGTATAAAAAATCGATGATCCTATGACCGAACCAAAAAGTGACCAACATCGAAGTCAGACCCGCCATCAAAGCCCGGAACGTTACGTAACTAAAAATTCGAAGAGAATCGAGATGATTGAAATAAAGATCGTAGAGATAATAAAACATAAAATAGCCTGCCCTGTTTTCAAAAAAACGGAGTGTTCTTTTTTTGTATCGGAAAATTTTTAAAAAAGGCCGAACGCTTTTTGAACCTCTTCCACATCACTGAAATGTCGTTTTTCTTTTCCGATGATTTGATATTCCTCATGGCCTTTTCCAGCCACAAGGAGACAACCGCCTTCCGGTAAAATTTCCACACCCTTTGCGATCGCCTTAGCCCGATCCACCTCCCGGAACAAAGAACGAAAACTGGGTGAAAAACCGGTTTGGATTTCATCCAGAATCGATTCTGCGTGCTCCGTCCTAGGGTTGTCCGAAGTCAGGATCACTTGATCCGAAAGTTCTTCCGCGATACGCGCCATCTTTGGACGTTTCCCTCGATCCCGATCCCCTCCGCAACCAAAAAGAGTGATCAATCGTTTCGGTTGCGAATCCCGCACGCTTCGAATGATATTTTCCAGAGCGTCCGGGGTATGCGCGTAATCGATCACGGCCATCCGAGATTGATCCTTACTATACACGATCTGAAACCGTCCCGGAATCTGCGGAATCCGAGCCAAAGAATCCGACATTGTTTCGATGTCCAAGCCGAGTTCAGCTCCCGTTAAAAATGCAAGCCCGGTATTGCGGACGTTGAAAGATCCCAGCAGATTGGTTTTCAGATTCCAAGTCCCAACTTGTTGTTCTCGGCTCAACGAATACGAAGTCCCTCGCAATGAAAGTGAAAGATCGGCGATCTTCCATTCCCCTCGAGGACCGTCTAACGCGTGAGTTTGCAGATCGGGAAGTCGGCTTCGTATTTTTTCATAGAGTTCCTTTCCTCCGGGTGACACGTAATCAACGATCGCAAACGGAGATCGATTTCGATCCAAGAGTTCGAAAAGACGAAACTTACTCTCAAAGTAGTCGTTCATGTCCGGATGAAAATCCAAATGATCTTGAGTCAGATTGGTAAACACACCTGCTTTTACGGAGATTCCGTTTATTCTCCCGAGCTTGAGACCATGCGAGCTCGCCTCCATAAAAACGGTATCCACTCCGTCGTCCTTCATCTGTTTGAGAATCAAATTGAGAGAAGACGCATCCGGAGTCGTATAACCCGTGTCGATGAGTTTGTCTCCAAACTTAACTCCGATCGTACCGATTAAACCGCAGTTCCGTCCTTGGTCTTTTGCCAATGCGAATAGAATGTTGGTAAGAGAAGTTTTTCCGTTTGTTCCAGTGACAGCGACGATTTCCAAATCCTTCGAGGGATGACCGAGTAAAAAGGAGGCGATCCGTCCTTGGAGTTGTTCCGGATCCGTTTCACATTCTAAGATGATCTTAGAAGACGCGGACTTTAAAGAAAATCCGGTTTTTATAAGGATTACATTCGCCTTTGTGTTGGAAATATATTCTTCTTTTTTAATATTTGCAGATTCCGGAATGCAGAATATATCGTTTTCGGTCGCCTTTCGGGAATCGGACTGAATAAAGTCCACTAAGATCAAATCGGGATTTGTTCCTTGGGGAATCGAACTCGACTTGAGTTCCGGGAATTCACGGAGAAGAGTTGTTAGTTGAAATTTCATCTTCGTTTTTTTCCGGAGGTAAGTTTAACGTTATGATTCTATCTCCCACAGTGATGGGAAGATAGTTGTATGTTTTTCGATAAAGCGTTTCGATTCTTCTCGCGGAAGTATAAGTGGCGACTCCGATTTTTAGGTCGTCGTTCTTTTTGATTTGTTTTATTTTTTCGCCGGTGGCGATACTGATCTCTCGGTTAAGTCTCGCCACCTGAACGTTCTGCCAGACATAAAGAAAGAACAAACTCAGAAACAAAACCACCTTACCCAAATTGAAAAACAAAATTCCCAAGTCCTTCCATGTCGGCTGACTCAGAAACGAACCGATCTTAGACATCTGATTCTTCCTCTTCCTCGAAATCTTCCCTTCTGTATTTCTTATCGACCGATTTTGTTTTTCTGAGAACTCTCAATTTTGCGGAGCGAGAAGCGGGATTGATTTTTGTCTCCTCTTCGGAGGGAAGAATCGGTTTTTTTGTGAGAAGGGTAAATCCTTTCTCTTTCGCATAATCTCGAAACGCATTTTTAACGATTCTATCTTCCAGTGAATGAAACGAGATGACCTGAATCACTCCGTCTAAACGCAGAAGATTTAAAAGAGAAATCAAACCCGTTTCGATATGAGCCAGCTCTTGATTGACTTCGATCCGAAGCGCTTGAAAGATTCTAGTTGCGGGATGTCTTCCCGGGGGCCAAAACTTACGCGGAATAATTTTAGAAACCAGATCCGCCAATTCGGAAGTATAAAAAATGGAATTCAGCTTTCTGCGATCTACAATCACTTCCGCGATTTTTTTGGACCAACGTTCCTCGCCGTATTTATAAAAAATCTGCATCAGTTTGTCTTTGGAATACGTATTGAGAACGTCTTTCGCGCTCAAACCGGAATCGGGAGAAAGTCTCATGTCCAAAGGTTCCGATTCTCGAAAACTAAAACCCCTTCCCGAATGGAGAAGATGAAACGTGGAAATTCCAAGATCCAATAAAATGCCTTGTGGAGCATCGGTCACTCCGTAAGAAGACAAAAGATCGGAGTCAATCTCTGAAAAATTGATTTCGATCGGAACCACTCGATTCTTAAATTCGTCGAGTCTTGCGAGAGCCCTGGACAACATCACAGGGTCGCGGTCGCAGAGGATCACTTTTGAGTTCGGAAATTCTTGTAAGAATAAAAGGCTGTGTCCACCCTCTCCAGCGGTTCCATCTAAAAATAGAACGGCATCTTCTTTAGAAAAATTCTCCCGAAAGATTTGAAGAATTTCATTTCCCTGAACTGAATAATGAACCGGTTCCAAACTGTCTCCATTCTTTTCCAAAGTGCGGGTTCTGCAAGGAGATTCTTTTGACAACGCCGGACTGCGGAATATTTTAGGACCTATGGAAGAATTCGATTCTACTCAATGGGATGCCCCTAGAAAAAATCTTTTTTCAATTCATAAACTCGAGTATGCGAAAGGCAAACGACCCGCGGTGGATTGTATTCTTTGCGGAATCTGTAGACAGGATCCGGAAGTTCCGAACCTTACGATCACGGAAACAAAACTCACGATCGTTTCCGTAAATCTTTATCCTTACAATCCAGGACATCTCATCATCTTTCCAAAACGCCATATTCTTTCCTACGAAGAACTCACAACCGAAGAAGCTCTGGAAATTCACGAGGGCACGACCAAAGCAATCAACATTCTAAAAAAACTTTGGAACGTACAAGGGTTCAATCTCGGATACAATCTCGGTAAAAATTCGGGAGGATCGATCCCTCATATCCACCAGCACATCGTTCCAAGATTTCCGAACGAGGCGGGTTTTTTAGACGTATTAGCAAATTCAAGAATTGTAATATATGAACCCTACGAAATGCAGAAGGAATGGATCCGGATCTGGAGCGAATTTTCTTGATTTGAATCGCGCATTTTAGGGAGCAAGCTGCGAATAGCCGATCACGATCGAAATCTCTTTGTAAAACCAAGAAATGGACAAAAAGATTTTGTAGGAGTTCCCGAAATCTGCTCGTAAAAAGCCCCGCCCGAAATTGGGAGGTGGAGGCGGGTTCAAACTCAACACCTCGCTTCCTATGGGTCGCTCGGTGGGAATCAGAAGCGATTTTTCTCTATCAGAAAAATCGCATACAGTCAAACAAAATTATTTTTCGATCTTTGTAGGAACTACTACAATCCTCCGAAATTTTGCTGAGTTTGTTGGTCGAAGATATAAACTCGGCAAACGGCTCCATACGGTTCTCGCCTCAGATCACTGGCTTTTTTTGATAGATCGTATGACCGAGAAACTTATAACTTTCCGAAATTCCAAACAAAGTTTCCGAATGTCCGATCACGAGCAATCCTCGATCCTTTAAAACCTTTTCAAAATTCTCAAAGATCTTTTTCTGAGTCTGTTTATCAAAATAAATGATCACATTACGACAAAATACACAATCCATCTTTTCCGAAATCGGATACGGAGTTTCCAAAAGATTGACCTTGCGAAAATCGATCAGAGCTTTGAGTTCCGGTTTTGCCTCGTAGGAAATCTCACCTCTTTCTGATTCCTTGCGTTTGATAAAATACTTATGCTTTAGTTTTTCATCCACGGGCAAAAGACGTTCTTCCTTATACAATCCTTCCTTTGCGGTATTGATCACGTTTGTATCTATATCGGAAGCGTAGATTTTGATATCCCATCCGGGTTTGAACGTAAAGTATTCGAGACAAGTCATCGCAATCGTGTAAGGTTCCTCTCCCGTCGAACAGGCGCTGGACCAAATTCTTAAAATCTTTTTGCCGTTTTTTGAGGCTCTCTCTTCCACCGAAGGAAAGAATGTGTCTTTTAAAAAATCAAAATGATGATTCTCCCGATAAAAATCGGTTTTGTTCGTGGTGATCCGATTGATCAGTTCGGTGAGTTCGCTGGCGAAAAATTCGCGATCGGCTCTGAGTCTACCGATGTATTCGGAAACCGACTTGAGTGCGAAATGTCTCGCTCTTCCGTTGAGACGGGATTGAACCATAACCTTTTTATGATCCGCAAGAAAAATTCCTGTCTCCTTATACATAAGAGATTTCACAAATTGGAATTCCTCATCGGAAATTGTATTCATGCTGGACTGAAAGTCTGTCATTGTAAGGATTGTTTTACAAAAAGCCGAATACTCTGTCAAGAGATACAAGTCTCAGAATTTGTTTCAGACGGGTGGAAATGTTGATGATCTCGACCTCGATCCCGAAACTTCGAACACGATTGGAAAAACCCACAAGGACACCGAGGACAACCGAAGTAATCACGTCGATCTCCGCAAAATCCAGCACGATACAAGAGGTTTTTTTTTCTAAAAACGAATTGAGATATTTTCTAAGTTCCTCATGATCCGTAGTCAAGGCTTTCAATTTTAGAGTTACATAAACTTTCTCATTGAAAACCATTGTTAAAATTAGACGTTATAAAAATAGAATTCAATCGTAATATTTTTGCGCACTCAATGGAACCTTTTGAAAAAAAAGAACAGAATGATGGAGAGGAATTTTTCGCCCGATTTGAAACCTCGGATCCGATTCTTCTTTCCATCGTAAAATCATATTTGGACGCGAATGAAATTCATTATTTTGTAATCGGTGAAGAATTGTTTTTTTTGGAAGGCGCGGCCGTTCCGGCAACAGGTCACCAAGCAATCCTCTACATGAGGGATATCGATTATCCCATTTTAAAAGAGTTTTTAGAAAGAGAGCATCATTGAAAATAGGAATCGTTAAACATCTCAATGCGAGACCGCTGACATGGGGATTTGAAAAAGATACGAATCACGAAATCGTTCCGGACAATCCAGCCGTTCTAAAGGATCTTCTATTAAACGGAGAAATCGACTTAGGCCTCATTTCTTCGATCGAATGTATCCGAAACCGACAAATTTTAAACACATACTATGCGACCGGAGTTTGTGCGAGAGACAAGGTCCGCTCCATTCTCTTTTTTAAAAATCGAAAAGAAGAATTTCCACCCGGAATCATCCTGACGGACAGCGGATCCAAAACAAGCGTCGCGCTTGTTCGAGTATTGATTCACGAAGAAAGCGGAATTGTACCGGAAGTCAAACCGACAGATTCTAAAATCATACAGGATCAAATCGCAAAGGGAATCGGATCTCATATGCTTTTCGGAGACAACGCCCTTTTGGCGAAATGGGATTCGAATTTATACGAGGTAAAAGATCTCGCTCAGTGGTGGAACGGTATCACCGGGCTCGGCTTTATCTTTGCACTTTGGGCGAGTAAAAAACCTCTGGAGGTGGAGAATTCCGCGTTCATTCAATCTTTAGAATATGGAATTTCTCACATAGAAGAAATCATTTCTCACGAATTACGACTTCAGGAGACGGTCGTGAGGGAATATCTGACCAAAGAACTTCACTACAAAGTCACCGAAGAGGATCGGAAAGGATTTCTTTTGTTCGGGGAGAAGTGCAAAACGTTAAATCTTTTGTAAAAGAACGATGACAAAAAAAATAAATAAAAAAGAATTCGATTTTTTTCATACTCTCAGAGTGCGTTATGCGGAATCGGATCCTCAAGGTATCGTATTCAACGCAAACTATCTCACCTATTTCGACGTGGCGATTACCGAATACTTCAGAGCGATGGGCCATCCTTACGGAGACCTCGCCTTACGCCATGAAATCGATTTTCACGTCGTCCATTGCAATATCGATTACAAATCTCCGGCGAGGTTCGACGATGAAATTCAGATCCACGTCAAAGCAAACTATTCCGGGGTAAAAGTGTTTTGGAATCTTGCGATTTTTAAAGAAGACTTTCTTCTTTGTTCCGGAGAATTGATTTATGCTGGTGTGGATCCAAAATCCGGGGGTCTTAAAAAAATCAGTCCTGAACTGGCTTTTCTTTTAAGATGGAAAAAATCGGATGCAGACGCTTAAAACCTCAAAAAAGCATAACGTTTTTAGAATGCGATTGGATTAAAATTTTCAAATCGACTCGAAATTCCTAATGATTTTCAATCTGATTTAAAAGAGCTTTGACTCGGGCAAAACCCGTCTGCAATTGGCCCGACAAACGATTACACTAAAAAATTGATTGACTCGGACTTAAAGTCCGTCCCCAGATAAAATCACGGAAGAGTATCGACTTTTAAAACGAAAGAATCGAACGATAAAGCCTACAACCTCATAAAAAGAATCGGACGCCGTGATCCCCTCTTAAAAACTGAGGATCCTTCCAATCCCAGATACGGCTCGGATCCTGATCCACATCGACAGGATATCGATTCCAAAGAGTCGGACCTGCGTCGACCGAAGCCCTCAAATGAATCGCAAAACTCAGGACACAAAGAAAAATCCAAATTCTTCTAAACAAAAGAACCTTTTCGTTTAACAAATTTAAATCTCTAAATCCTTTTGCACAAAACCATAAAAAGAACGGAATCATTTCCGTCCAAAATCGAGGACCGATCGAATGCCCTCCCCACCACATATTGTATCCGCTAATGATACACAGATGAAATAGAACAATAAAGGCAAATAACGTGGATATAGAAGATAAAGATTCCTTTTTGCGAAAAGAACGATAAAAACCGTAAAAAGACAAAATCAAAAACGGGGACCAAATTATAAGCCCTCTCGAAGGACTGAAAAGATTTCCCAAAAATCCGTGTAAAAACATTCCGAAAGACGAAATTCGATGAGAATGTTCTCCATAATAAGTAGGAAGCGGAGAATCAAATAAATTCCAATTGAAAATCAGAAAAAGAATCAAGAACGAGACAGCAGGTATCAAAATCGTAAACGCGCGAATCCGAATCGTTTTTAACAAATATAAAAAGATACAAATCGAAGTGATCACGGTTGTCGGTCTCACCCAAATTGCAAAACCGCAGATCGCACCGATCCAAAGCAGTTCGGCTCTTTTTAAAAAATCCTTTGTTAAAATCCAAAACAAAGCGGAATTCAAAAGTAAAACACCGCTCTGCTGCCAAAGGGCTCTTCCACCGGTCGACAAAGCCGGTGTGCAAAACGCAAACAAAAGCGAAAACCCGATCGCAAATTCTTCCCCGAATTTTCTTCGAAAGGCATAAAACAAAAACAAAGCTGCAACCGCCATCCAACCCGCGGCTACAAAACGACCCGCTTCCGCGGAATGATTTAAAATCTCACGGGATCCGTTGATCTGAGTCAAAACAAACAGTTGAGGAATCGCTAATATGGAAACTCCGGGCGGAAAATAGTTATAGGAATGTCCCTTGCTTTCGGATATTCCGTAATGGTTGTATTCTTTTTTGAGATCCGAATATTCGTCGAGATTGAAGTCCCCGGAAAGCAAAAGACTCATTCCGGTCGGAATGTTCCAAACCGTGTCGGAGATCGGACTGATGGGGAGCAGCAGATTCGTAAAAAAGACAAGAAGAAAAATCCCGAAAGGAAAGAGCGATTTGTCTCCGTGATTTCGAACTTTTTCTTTTGATTCTTTCACTTAAAACCTTAGTAAATGACCGTGATTCTATAATCCCAAGAATTGTTTCCGGTTTTTTCGATAGTTTCGGCTAACGGTAAGCGGTAACTCAATTTGCCCAGATTTACGTCTCCCCGATTGGATCTGCAAATCGAAGCGATCGGAAAGTTCACTTTAAATAAGATCGAGCTCGTACGCAAAAGTCGGAGCGTTTCGGAATAGATTTTTTTCTCTCCGTCTTTTTTCAAAGTATCCGGAGCTCTGCTGATCGAAGGAATTTCTCTTTTGACATAAATCGTATTTCCCTTTTTACGAACCTGAACCTTTCCCAGGATCGCGTCTTCAATTTGAGAAAGATCCTGAAATTCCACCTTGTAATAGACCTTTGCTTTTTCCCGAAACAAACTCGGATCCGTTTCCGGTGTGACTATTTTTTGAAAGTTAAAATCTTTGAGAGAAATATTCTTGGAAAAAAAACCCTTATTGAGTCTTCCCAAAATCTCATCCTTACGGGTGGGAAGAAATTTAATCAGCGATTCGTCCGAATTTCTACGAGTCGGAACCGTATAAGTAACTTCTAATGTTCCCGAAAAATCGTGATTGATCGTAATCGTTTCCTCATAATCAAAACAATTGGCAAAAACCAGAAGTATTAAAACGAAGAGTAGAATTTTGCAAAATCGGCCGTAAATAAGGCTCATGCATCAAATCTGAAGTGGAAAAGGATTCCGTCAACGGAAAAGAGGGTCCGGGAATAGACCCTCTGAAAAGATTGAAATTACTTCGAAATCGGGTACGCCTCGTTGCCGTGTTCGAGAATATCCAAACCGGTAATTTCCTCGTCTTCGGAAACCCGAAGTCCGATCGTGTATTTCAATGCGAGAAAGATCACCGAACTCATTCCAAAGGACCAAACAAACGCGATCCCGATTCCGGTAAGCTGCACGACAACCACCGAAAATTCTCCACCAAAGAAAAGTCCGTTGATTCCACCGTAACTTTCTTGTGCAAAAAGTCCCGCGGCCAAGGTTCCCCAGGCCCCGCAAACACCGTGAACCGAAACCGCGCCCACCGGGTCGTCAATATGAATTCGATCAAAAAATAAAACGCTCACGACAACCAAAATTCCGGCGATCAGTCCGATAAGCACCGCGGAAGAAATACTCACGTTCGCACAAGGAGAAGTGATCGCCACAAGTCCGGCAAGCGCACCATTTAAGGAAAGACCGATATCCGGTTTTTTAAATAAGATCCAAGTTACGATCATCGACGCAAGCGCTCCGGAAACCGCGGCCATGTTTGTAGTCACAGCGATCACTGCAAAGTTACCGCCGCTGACGGAAGTCGTAGAACCCGGGTTGAATCCGAACCAACCAAACCAGAGAATAAAAACTCCGAGAGCGGCCATAGACATATTGTGTCCAAGGATCGGAAACAATTTTCCTTCCTGATACTTTCCGATCCGAGGCCCGAGAATGAGCGCCCCCGCCAAACCAGCCCAACCTCCGATCGAATGAACGACTGTGGAGCCCGCAAAGTCGATAAATCCTTGCAGCTCTAAAAATCCTTTGCCACGACCCCAAAGTCCGGCCCAGGCAAGACTACCAAACATCGGATAGATCAACGCAGTGATCAAGATCGAAAATACAATGTAAGAAACAAACTTGGTTCTTTCCGCCATCGCTCCGGATACGATGGTGGCCGCTGTTGCTGCAAACACCATTTGGAAGATGAGGAATGCAAATCCCCACTTATCCGGTGTTCCGTTTTTTACGATGAGAGAATCTGCCAATCCGGGAATCCCGATTCCGAAACCGGGAAACATCTGATCTCCGAACATAATGGAGAATCCGATGAGCCAGAAAAAAATGGAACCCAAACAAAAATCGATGAAGTTTTTCATCAGAATGTTCACTACGTTTTTAGCGCGGGTAAATCCGGCCTCTACGTAGGCAAACCCAGCCTGCATAAAAAAAACCATAAACGCTGCGATACAGGTCCAGAGCCAATTGATCTCGGACCGAAGAGTGGCCAACTCGGTGTTTACCGCAGTGACCGCTGGATCCGGAACGTTAACCGTCACTTCAACGACGGGCGCGTCCTGTGCAAAAACACCCGTAGTCAACAGAGCGAGAATGAATAATACAATATACCAACGCATAATATAACTTTATCTCCTTTTTTTATTTCAATCATTCCGTTCAAACGGCGAGTCGTTCTTTTTCACCTTCAGCGTCAAAAACGGATGAATCGTCTTTTTTACGCATCAGATCTTCCAGTTTTTTGAGAGATATCTTCAGATACTCGTTCGTAGGAGCGCTTTTGATTCCCTGTTGCAGAACTTTGATGGCTTTCGGACTTTGATTTTCTTTCAGATAACATCGCGCCAATCGAAGGCTCGCTTTTGAATACGTGTGATCGATCGCAAGAGAACGTTTGAGAGAACGTTTTGCTTCTTGAATATTATCAGTTTCGTAATACGCTCTACCGATCAAATATTGGATATAGGCAGAGTCCTCACCCGAAGTTTTTACAAACTTATCCAAAAACTGAATCGACTTTGGAAAATTGCGGTCTCTGTAATACATCCTTCCGAGCAGAAGCAAGCTGTCCTTGATCGAATCGTCCAGAGAATACACGTCCAAAGCCTTGTCATACGCCAATGAATCGTTCTTTTCACGGGCGGCGGACTTAGCGACATTCATCATCGACTTAGCCTTGTTCAGCAAGGGATTGCACTGAAGAGCCATGATCGAGATATCGTCTCCGTTTCTCGCATCGCCCTTGTATCTCTTCAATCTGGAGATCAAAGAATCCACGAGATCGGACACATAGATACGATCTCTTTGTTCTTCCAAGGTTTGTTTTTCCTGACGGATCCAATCTAAAAAACGTGTCTGTCCGAGTTCCTGACGTTCCGAATTTTTTTGTTCCACGATTCCGTCCGAGGTGAGAATCAAAATGTCTCCCGGATTGATACGTCCGTGTTTTTCTTCGAAGTTGTTTCTGCTGACTTCGAAAATTCCCATAGGAACTCCGTTTGTATCAAGTTCGTCGATCACACCCGTATCGTTTTTAAAGTGAATGAGCTTTTGATGAGCGCCGTTCACATAAGAATACGAATAATCTCCGTAAATTCTCAAAATAAACGCGGTAAAGTAAGTTCCTTCCGGAAGTTGAGGACGGATCGATTCGCCGAGTTCCGTGAGTGTTTCGGTCAAACCCAAACCGAGGGAAGTGCATCTTCTAAATTGATAGTGAATCGACATGGTGACGAGCGCCGCCGGAATCCCGTGTCCCGAAACGTCGGCGATGATTACCGTGATCGCATTCCCGTGTCGCACAACGTCGAAATAGTCTCCCGAAACTTCGGTCATCGGTTCGTAGTATGTTCCAAAATGAATTCCGTTCCAAGGAGAAATATTCGTGTTGATGATTTGGCTCTGAACGTTCCTCCCCATCTTCATATCGAACTCGAGTTGTTTGAGAATCGCCGCCTCTCTTTGGTTGGCTTCCACAAGCCCTTCGATCAGACGAACCGAGGTCAAAGCAAGAGCCAACTGGGAAGCGAGAGCTTCCAAAATTTCCACGTCGTCATCGATGTAAAAAAAGCTGTGTTCGGATTCCACCGCAATGGTTCCAAGGACTTCGTCCTTATAAAGAATGGGAACACACATTACGGAAAGTGTGGATTCCCCTTCGTCGATATATTCCGGATGATACGCAAGATTCTGAACCAAAAGAGAGGATTTGGTTTTAAACGTATGGCCCGAATATCCTTCATTCTCGGTGACACTTCTCCGCGGAGGAGTCGTTTCGAGAAGATAACGGACCGGTACAAGTTTGCCGTCTTTCCAGATTCTTAAAGTAGAGTTATCACATTCAAAGATATCTTTGCAGATGTTAATTACGGAATTATAAAGTTCATCGTGTTTATCGACCGATGCAAATTCCTTACTAATATATAAAAGAATATCAATTTTGTTCTTTTCGGTCAAACCACCTACGACCTTGTGATTTCCCCGAAAGCTGACTACCTTACGTTGACCAAATTTTAGTTCTATCATATCCCCGCACTCCAAGGAAAGGATTGGCTCCTTGAATTCGCTTCTGTTCCCACGTTTCTAATGCAAAAAACGTACCAGCGAAAAAAGTGAGAATTTATGCGGTTTTTTTAAAAATATAGGTCAATTATAAAGCCAGGCATAGAATTATGCCTATTTTTAAGGCAGGGCATAATTCGCATTTACTGATATTTACGCAGTTTTTCAGAAAAGCTATCGACGAAACTTAGAAAGAGCGAAAAGAATTCCTTTTTTCATTTTACGCAGAAAGCCGGATTTTACACGCGTTCCGTGTTTTTTGAGAAAGGATTCCACAAACTGAAAGACGTCGTCGTCTGCCCGATCCCCCATCACAAGACAAGCATGTCCGTAATCATCAGAGGATCCGTTCGCTTTGGAGATCACTCTAAATTCTTTTTTCTTTGTGCCCGCATTTTCATAAACGGCACGAACTGAATCCGGTGTCGCGATCACATCTTTCTCACCGGCGATAAACAGAGAAGGAACCGATATCTTTTTCTGAAGATCGATATAATCAAAAAATCCGTTGAGAGAATGCATTTGCTTTGTTTCGATCCAGCGCATAAACTGCTCGGTGACTCCGTCTGAAATATTTTCGATCGCATTTTTCATGATCTTCTTTACGGTCTTGGACGAAGTAACCTTGGGGTTATAAAGAATCTCGTCCACCGGAGTATAAAGTTCTCCCGCGATCGGCGCGAGAATGGAAGCTCCAAATTTAAGATCCAGCATCTTTCTCGCACGCGGAAATCTGGAAAGAAGACCGAGTAACGTGATTCCGATATGATTCAGATTACCGGGACCGCCTAAGGAAACAAAGGCCGCAATATCGTTCGTATCCTTTGGCTCGCTCACACAAAAATGAGAATACAAAATCATAGCGCCCATCGAATGTCCCACGTAAGACACACGATCGGAAACGGTGATTTTTTTTACCTTGTCGATCAGAGCGGGAACGTCGTATTTTACGATATCGTCAAATGTAAAATCCTCGTAACGTGTTGGACTTTCGTGATACGATCTTCCGCAACCTCGAAGAGAGACCGCAAACACCTCGTATCCTCTCAGTTTTAAATAATATGGAAGCGAATGTCTTCGATCCAAGTCCATAATAAACTTGTTCGTCGCGATTCCATGAACCACAAGAACGGGAGCCAATTGGCGATCCGGTTGTGGTGGAATGTGCCTGTGCAAAGCCAGATTCCATCCGTCCTTTGTTTTTGCAAAATGAACCTCGTCGGCAATATCCGCTTGTCCGTACAACTTACCGATCCAATTTAAAAGCAAAGGATGGATCAGAAGAATTAAGATCAAAATACCGGTAAAAATAAAAGCAAGAGTGGAAGCAAGAAGAGCAAATAAAAGAAGAATTAAAAACGTAGTAGCTAAGTAGAATGGACTTCTACGATTCTTTAGGATCGCAATCACAGAATAAAAAATAATCGAATTTGGGAATTGTCAAGGATTAGAAGCTGCTTGCCCGAAAATTCCAAGAAAAGAATCTGGTAGAATCTCGTTCGCAATTTTCATGTCTCAAGTCCCGGAATACAAACTCTACAAATCTCCAAACGGCTGGTATTCCATGGTCATCCCCGCGCATTGGGTGAACATGGTCATCGAAGGAATCCCCGCTTTTTTTGAAGAAAACGGAAGCGGAGCGTTGCAAGTCTACGCGTTTGAAAACAAGGCCGATCGTTACAATCTCAACGAAGAATTGGAACGATATCTCAAAACCCACGAGATCGATTTTGAAGAAGACAAAGTCGCTTCTTTTGAAAACGAAGAAGGCAGCAAAATCATGGCCTGTGAATTTGTAAAAGAGGATCGTTTTTGGATGGTGTATATGATCGCCAATCAAAAGAAGATGATTCTTCTTACCTATAATAGCGACGAAGTTCCCGCCGCGTATCTAGTCAAAGAACTCACAACCATCATCAGCTCGATCCGTTTTTTTTAGTCGTTCCATCCGTACAAGCCTGTAAATGCCAATCCCTCCTCCGTTTTAAACTTCTCCGACAAGGGCAAGGACGTGTCGGTTCAATCTGTCCCGTGGATAAACGTCTTAAATTCTTTGAGTTGGACCCTTGTGTAAGAACGATCGTGGTTTTTACGGATAATAATCCGTTGTAACCGTCCAAAGTGGATTGGGATCAAATTCGATTTTTCGAGATATGCTGTTTTTGGTGAGATCGAGGTGCCAGATATAACTGTAATTATTTTGGAAGGTTTGACATCCTACATTCAAAGTTTTATCAATAGAATCTCCGACGCCGGAATCATCCAGCCACAACAGATAATTCACCATAAAACATCGCGAAACACCGTGCGCGGCAGAAAGAGCTCCGAGGACTGCCCAAACCCCGGTGTTGATTCTCATATTGACCCGAACCATTCCCTGATTTTTTTGATACAAAGTTTTCCCGGCTTTGGAATTGATTCTCCGTTTGGACAACATAAACTTTTGATATCTTCGCAGAAGTGGCAAGATTCTTTTTGGAAGCGTTTTTCTCTGCTCGGGTGTCAACGCGTTGAAATACCATTTCGGAAACAGAATGGTCTCGACGTTGGCTCCGGATTCGACCAACGCCGATTGGATTTTTCGTTCGGAATGTAAAAAAATTTTTCCCATACCCGGATACGGTTCTTGGCAAATCCGACGAAAACCTGAAAAACGAAAAAAAACTCGTTTCCCAACAAAATCAAATCGATACTTTATTGAACCTCGTAAGAACCGATGATCAAACCGTTCTCGCGACCTTGTTTCGTCTCAAATCACCCGCTTTCAAAATTCCAAAACATCCTTGATAGGGTCCCATCTGGATATGGATCCAAACAAGGATGCGTCTGGCATAATTTTTTAAATCGCGCTCAAGAATTATTCCAACGCAAGGGTCGCCGCGACCGCCTTTTTCCAACGTTGGATTTTCTGAATTCGTTTCGCAGGATCCATCTTCGGTTCAAAGGATTTATAACCTTTTTGTAATTTTTTGAGTTCTTCCTGATTCTTCCAAAAACCGATGGAAAGACCGGCGAGATACGCGGCCCCGGTTGCTGTCATATCGGGCTCGGGAGCGCGATCCACTCGAACATTGGAAAAATCCGCAAGACACTGTAAAAGAATATCGGATTGCGAAACCCCGCCGTCCACTTTGATATCCTTGATTTTTACCTTTGTGTCTTGTTGAATTCCCTCTAAAATTTCATAAAGACTCAAAGAGATACCTTCCAACACGGCTCTTGCAACGTGTCTTCTATGAGTTGCGAGAGAAAGACCGATGATGGAAGCCTTCGCGCGCGGATTAAAATACGGAAACCGTGCGCCTGTGGGAGTGGGGATAAAAACAAGACCCTCCGTGTCCTCCGCCTGAGCCGCGAGTTCGTTCAAAACCTTCGGAGTATCGGAAAGACCGATTCCCTTTCCGAGCCAATCGATGAGAGTCCCCGCGGTCGCCACAAAACCTTCCAGCATATACGTAGTCTGACCGTTCAGTCTCCAGGCAATCATAGGAAACAATCCTCGTTTGGAAAGTTTCGCTTTGGGTCCGATATTGATATCCACAAAGGCGCCCGAACCTTGGGAAATTTTTACTTCTCCGGGTTCAAAACAACACTGACCGAAAAGGGCGGCCATCTGATCACCGATCGAAGCGCGAATCGGGATTGAGTTCCCGCCCATAAACTCGGGCAAACTAAAACCGAAGTCGCCGTTACTGTCTTTGACTTCCGGAAACAAATTCGAAGGAATTCCGAAAATCGAAAAGATCGGTTGATTCCAAACTAACTGAAACGGATTGAACATACCGGTTGCAACCGCGTTGGAAGAATCCGTAAAATGATGTTTTCCACCTGTGAGTTTGTAGATAAACCAAGTGTCCAAGGTTCCAAAAAGAACCTCTCCTTTTTTACATCTCTTTTTGAGTTCCGGATTTTCATCCAAAACCCATTTCAATCGGCAAGTGGCGTGATCGGTGGTAAACTTCAGCATGGAAGTGGCGATCATCATAGGATGACCTGTGAGATTTCCGATCATGGTGGAAACCAATTGGATCGCGCGCCAGATCGGATTTCTGTTCATCGTTTCAGCGGTTTTATGAGAACGGACATCGGCCCAACTGATCAGAGGAGTCAGAGGTTTACCGGATTCTTTTTCCCAAAGAAGAAAGGATCCTCGTTGATTACAAATTCCTAATACTGCGATGTCTTTTGCCAGCTCCTTTTTTTTCTGAATTTTTTTCAGGAGAGAAAGAAGCGCTTTCCAGATCGCTTCTGGATCGTGTTCCAAAGCACCGGGTTCGGGAATGTTAGGCGGAGTTTTTTCATACTGTCTTTCAACGATTTTACCTTTACGATCGAGCAAAAACGCTCTGATCCCGCTTCCCCCGCTGTCAATGGAAAGGACATACTTGCCTTGTGAATGCGCCATTCGAAATCTCCGAAATATCAAAACTAGATCTAAAGAAAAAAACTTCCGCTTTTCTTCCATCGTTTCGGAATTCGAAACGAAAAAGCCGAAATCGAAATCAAAAAAATAGATAATCGAAAGCGGAAGATTCTGTCTATGTTTTTCCGGAGATATAAGGTCAAACAAATCGAGAAAAGAATGAACGGTTCTACATCAAGATACCTCTAAGATGAGAAAGGATACCGCGGTTATCAACGGTGGTAATGTCCTTCGACATTTTATGAAAGATCATCGTTTGCGATTTTCGATCCAATTTATCCAGAAGCAGTCCGAGGAAACCGGGTTCGGAGACGAGAACCAGACTGAGAAAACGATTCGATTTTCTGCCTCTGGAAATCAGATCTCCAATCTGACTAGCAAAGGATTCGGCGACTCTACGTTTTGGTTCCTGAACGGATTCCGTATCAAAGGCAATCCTTTGAGCCTTAGAGCTTTTTCTTGGTCCGGCGGAATGAAGAGAGAGTTCCCGGTTTTTCATTCTACCTTTCGGATTTTCAATACTTTCTAAAAGTTCGAGTCCGTTTCGGGAACCTTTATACTCGTAAATTTTCGCTTCTGACCGATTTGCAACTACCACCCATTTGTTTTTCATAATTAGCCTCGCATCAAACGTTTCAAACCGACCTTGTTCTATACGAAATGAAGCGAAAGTTCAATCCCTTTTTATAATTTCGGAAAAAGACTCTAAGCATGTATAACAAACGCTCCAAGTGCAAGAGATTCCAAAATGAAGTTTGCCAATTTGGCCGAAACTTTACAAAATAGAAACGCAAAGGAAACTCGAAAAAAAATACAAACCCACAATCGGAAATCGAATCGAAATCCCATACAGACAAATGAAAATCGATGGGGATCCTCGGCGTAAAACGATCAGCAAGACCCGAAAACAAGTTCGCAAAATACGCCGAGGCCGGGCTGCTTCCGGCTCCGCGTTCGCTCCGGCCTCCTCGTTCTTTGCAAAGCAAAGAACTGCGGTGGCTGCTACGCACCGTTCGCATCCCTATCCCGGAATGAAATCCAGCCATGAAATACGATTCCGATCAAGCCGGAAGGATCTAATAAAAAAAACGGTTCACACAACTTTGATTTTTTTATAAAAGAAATCAAAATAATCCAGGGATTCAAACAGGTTTTAAAATTTTTCGATTTCCATATTTTTTGATTTTCTTTTCCACCGGATGATTCAATTTATATTTTTCTAATGTTAAAAATAAAATAATTAAATATCAAAATATAATTTGATAACGCAATGCAAATTGGGAATCCCAAAAATCGAAAGATAAATTCAATATCGAAGAAACGATCCAAAAAACCGAATCGCCTTTTGAGTAAAATTCCAATACAAAGGAGAAACGAATGAAACATCTGCAGCTTGCAATTTTTCTAATGCCCAAAGAGCAATTTTGTGAATTTGCGGGAATATCGGAAAACGGTCGGGTGTATTCCTTCCGTCGGCTTATGCAGGAAAACTCGGATCCGTATCGAATTCAAAATTTTTTTCCGAAGGAGCAAAAGGAAACAATCATTCGGATTTTATATTATACGCCGACGGGGAGATCTCGAATTATCAATCTTAGCGAAAATTCGATTTGGAACTCCTGTAAGCCTCCGATTCGAATCTATACAAATGACGGAAGACCCGCTTATTTCGCGGGAAAAATTTCGTATCAACTTCGGCTTGTCAAAAATGAAAACGGATCGTTTCGACTCGTAAGAGAAAGCGAACTTTCAGATGAAAACGTTTTCCACAAAAACGATACGACCGAAAGATTTTTTTGGAAAAATCCTACTCAAAACGAAATCCCGGAAATCATCCCCGTTTCCGAAAACGATCGCGAAGCGGTCCCCGTATTTTTCAGCGGACCGAATTACGAACAAAAAAAAATGCTGAGTCGTTTGATAGACGAGAACCGAATTTCACCTTCGGAATTGGTAAAACATAAGAGTTCTCTAATATCCAACGGTGTTATCGGATTGGAATCCATTCCGAAGGTTTATCAAGCGGGTCCGGCTCTTTGTCTTTTTTTAGAACCGGTCTATCACGAATCGGAGGAATTGAGCGTTCACGGCAGGATTTGTTTTGTTTATGCCAAACGAAAAAAAGATTTATCTTCTTTAAAAGAAAGCAAACGCAAAAGTAAAACTTCGAATCCGGCGGAGACATTTTCTGAAACGGAACCGAACCTGGTCGATTTTAACGCAACCGTAAATCGAACTAGGGTATATGCCCGTAATTTGACGATCTATGCGGAACACCCGAGCGGAGTTGTGGTAAAGCGATCTCTAAAAAAGGAAAAGACTCTTTTATTAACCGAAATTCCCATAAAATACGGAAAATCCACGGGTGAATTTATCATTTCTCCGAAAAAAATTTCCTCTTTTTTTACCGAAACTCTTCCGGAGATACTTAAGAAAAATGTAATTCTCAAACTTCACCCCGATCTGGAGGGAATTACAATCCGTCGCAAAGCATTGTTTCAAATTCGAGAATCCTCGGGAGTCGATTGGTTCGGAGGGGGAATTCAGATTGACGGTCTGGATACCTTAGAAAGCTCCGCAACATACGCCGCGTGGAAGGCGGGTAGGAAATTCGTACGTTTACAAAAATCGGGTTTGATCGATCTCACAAGTCTCGAACTCGAATCTATGGCGCGTACTTTGGATAGCGCCGGAATCGAATTGGATCAACAAGGCAACACATCCCGGTTAAACAAAGGACAGGCTATCGCATTGGAACTTGTGGGAGATCTACGGGCTGCAAAATCTCTGCAAAAATTACAAAAATCTTTAAAGAGTACATTCCAAGAAAAGAATATTCCAAATTCGTTTTCTCCCGGATCGGATTTTCGAGGAGAACTTAGAGACTATCAAAACAAAGGGGCAAGGTTTCTTTACAATCTTCATTCTTTAAAGATAGGGGGAATCTTAGCGGATGAAATGGGATTGGGGAAAACGATTCAGTGTATCGCCTTCTTTTCTAAAATATTTCAAGATTCTCCGAAATCAAAAATTCTTGTAATCGCGCCTTTGGCGGCGATCGGAGTTTGGGAGGAAGAATGCGCTCGTTTTTTAACGAACGTATCCGTTCAGGTATGGCACGGTTCGTCACGCAAGGACGCAAAACTTCTCCGTAGCGGAATCATCTTAACCACATACCAAACTCTCACTCGAGATATAGAAACATTTCAAAAATTAAAATTCGAGACGTTTGTGTTGGACGAGGCTCAAAACGTAAAAAACGTGACAACCGATTCCGCAAAATCAGTTCGCAAAATCCAAACGGGTTCCGCGTTTTGCCTAACGGGAACACCTCTGGAAAATCATCTGGATGAATTTTGGTCTCTCTTCGATCTTTCTTTTCCGGGTCTTCTGGGGAATCTGCGTTCGTTTCAAAGAAATTTTTCTTCCGAAAGTCCTATGAGTATCCAAGAACTTCAAAGACGAACGGAAAAGTTTTTACTCCGCAGGAGAAAATCGGAAGTTCTCACCGATCTGCCTCCCAAGACGGAAATCAGAGTTTCCACCCCGATGGAAACCCGTCAGGCGAAACTGTATGAAAAAGCAAGACAGGAAGCGATTCTAAAGTTGCGATTAGCCGGATCGAACTATATCTTTGAACTTCTGCCTCAGCTCACGAGATTGAGAAGATTGGCTTCTCATCCCGATATCGGAATGGAAAAAATCGATCCGACGCAATCGGGTAAGATCAACCGTTTTCTTACGATGATTCGGGAAGAGATACCGGAATCTTCGGCGTCCCTCGTTTTCAGTCAGTTCACGGACACGTTAGCGATCATCAAAGAAGCACTGGACCGATTGAAGATCGAATATTTTTATTTGGATGGAAAGACCCCTCAATCCAAACGAGTCTCCTACGTGCAAAGATTCCAAAGCGGAGAAAGACGTTTCTTTTTAATCAGCTTAAAGGCCGGCGGAGTTTCTCTCACTCTCACAAGAGCCGATACCGTATTTCATTTGGATCCTTGGTGGAACCCCGCCGTCGAAAACCAAGCCAGCGATCGCGCTCATCGTTTTGGCCAAAAACAACCCGTCTTTATTTACAAATTATTTTCGGAAGGCTCCATCGAAGAACGGGTCCTGGAACTTCAGGAAAAAAAACGACACCTATTTGCGTCTTTATTCGATTCCGAAGCGAACTGGACCGAATCCAATATCAGTCGGGAAGAATTGCGGGAATTGATCGGATGAGATTTGTCCGGGGTAAAATGTAAGATGCAGCAATGAGAAAAGGATATGATCGGTATTGGGGAAAGGCCGCATGACGGATTTGCCTCCACATCTACAACTCTGGGGAAAGTATGAGGGCTATTCATTTTTGGGCAAAGACTACATCAGATGGAAATCCTGGAATATCAGTTTATCAACATATGCTAAATGTAGGAAATGTTGCTTCCATGATTGCTGAGCAGAACGAAAATTTACTCCAAAGATTTGAGCTAAATATAGGCATCACTGCAGTATTGGCAGCGTTACATGATATCGGAAAAGTCTCGCCAGGATTCCAAAGAAAATGCAATGCATGGTTGGTAGAAAACAATTTAGAGCAAATTGCAAAGAATGGAGTGTGGGATACCACTATGGAATCTGATCACGGAAAAGTGTCCCATGCCTTTATTCAGCAATTTCTAAGGAGTAAAAGCCTTGATCCTAGTACTTCTAAGTATGTTTCCGCTGTTATAGGTGCCCATCATGGAAGGTTGAATCGGCCGGATGACAGGGGCTACCGACCTCCGAAGGCGATTGTAGAAAGTGGGACAAATGTTTCTGGAATTGTTTGGGAACTTGAAAGACAACAAGAAGCAGAACGCATTTGGAATGTATTCATCAATCGTATCGATAAAATTGCCTCATTAAATAACGCCTCTCCGGGGCTATGGTGGCTGGCAGGACTTACTACAGTTGCAGATTGGATAGGATCTGACGAAAGATTTTTTCCTCCACTAAGGAATCTGAATGATCATGATTCCGTAAAAGCCGCGCAACTGGCTTTAGCAGAAATTGAATTGAATATTACTGACATATTCCACGGAAAATCTTTCAAAGATCTATTCACATTCGATGCGAATGATTTGCAGAAAAGAGCTGTAGATACCATTGTCAGACCCGGCGTCTATATTGTCGAGGCTCCAATGGGCATGGGAAAAACGGAGGCAGCTCTTGCAGCGGCATATCAACTTATAGCCCAGGGTTTGGCAACGGGAATTTATTTCGCTCTGCCGACACAGGCAACCAGCAATAGAATCTATCTACGATTAAATGAATTTCTGAAAAATATTTCAACTAACGCAATTAGTCGCCTGATACATGGAAATTCATGGTTAGTTACAGATAAATTGCAAATCCAATCAGCAGCAACCTCTAATGATATTTTAAGTAAAGAAGATGCCAGAGTGAGTCAAAACTGGTTTGCCTCAAATAAACGGGCCTTGCTGGCTCCATTTGGGGTAGGCACAATCGATCAGGCTCTTTTAGGAGTGGTTGCCGCCAAACATTTCTTTGTACGTCATTTTGCTCTATCTGGGAAGGTCGTAATTTTGGACGAGGTGCATTCTTACGATCTATATACAGGTACTTTGGTTAATCGTTTGATCGAAACTTTGGAGGGACTGGGATGCACTATAATCGTACTTTCAGCCACGTTGACAAAATCGAGAAGGGGGCAAATTTTACCTGAGTATGAAGAAAAATACTCCGAATTAAAAATAGAAAGTTATCCTGTCATTACCGGACGTGTGAACGGGCAAGTGATAGAGCCGGTTGCGATCAAGCCTCCTGAATCTAAAGAAATTGAAATCGATTTTATCTCAAACAAAGATGCCGAAATAAAAGTGCTCGAATTAGCCAAAAATGGCGGGTTAATCTTATGGATATGCAACACCGTTTCAGAAGCACAGCGTCAGTATTTGAAATTTAACCAAATAACAGAGAAACAGATAAAAGTCGGTCTTTTACATTCCCGTTTTCCGATCTGGAGGCGTGAGCAATTAGAATCGGAATGGATGGAACGGTTAGGCAAAGATGAAAACAATCGCAGGCCTTGCATTCTTGTTTCTACCCAAATTGTAGAGCAAAGTGTTGATTTGGATGCTGATTTATTGGTAACAGAACTTGCCCCTACCGATATGATGTTACAGCGTCTTGGACGACTTTGGCGCCATAAACGTGGGAATCGGAAAAAAGATAAACCGCAAATGCTGATTCTTCAAGAAGAATATTCTCTTAGCGAATTGAAAGAAATGGAGAGCTCAGAAATATCGAAAGCATTCGGGCGAAAAGCAAGAGTATATTCTCCTTATGTTCTTTTGCGTTCGCTTGATGTATGGCTTGGATTTCAAAACGAGTCGATCTCTATTCCTGGCCAGATACGGCAAGTGATTGAGGCCACCTACACAGATAACTATGAAGATCCCGATTCTTGGAAAGAATTAAAATCGGACCTCTTAGAAAAAAAGAGGGTCCATGAACAAAAAGCGCTGATGAACAGCAATATTTGGCAGGTCGCCTTAGAAGACGAAGAAGGAATCCAGACTCGTCTATCTGAAATCCCGCAAGTGTCTCTTGTTCTATGCAAAAGCATAAAGGATAATATAGTGAATTTTATAGATGGTTCAAGTCACTCGATACCAAAAAAGAAATTCGATCTTTCCTTCGCTCAAAAAATTCATAGGAACATAGTCAAGATATCCCGTTATCATTTTAAAAAAAACGCCAGCTTAAATCATTTTTCTGACGTTGTTCAAGGGTTATGTGCAAAAGTCTTAATTCCCGATGGACCTTTAGATCAAAAAAACATAACTTTAGAAGAGTTACAAGAAGGGGTGCAATTCTTTTATTCCGATAATCTCGGAATCATTGAAAGTAAAATTATAGAGGAATTCTTATGAATGTAGCATTTGATCCATGGATTCCAGTCGTGGATTTGCAGGGCAAACCGGAACGAATTAGTATAGTCTCTCTCTTTACTAAGGGCGAAAAATTCGCAGATCTTGCCGTGCGCCCACATGAACGAGTTTCACTCATGCGTCTGTTTCTTTGCATAGCCCATGCTGCTTTAGATGGACCAAAGGATTATGAAGAATGGTTGCAGGTTCCCACGAAATTGCCTAACGCGGCCGAAAGGTATTTAACTCAGTGGAAAGATTCTTTTGAATTGTTTCACAAAACGAAACCGTGGTTGCAGGTGGCAGACCTACAAGAAACTACTAAAAAAGAAGACAAAGCCTCGCCAAAAGACAAAACATCACCCGTTGTTTTATTGGATTTCGAAATCGCGAGCGGAAAAAATTCCACTCTATTCGAGCATTTGGCTGAATCGGAATCAAGGGAAGTTAAACTAGAAAGGTTGGCTTTAAATCTGCTTACCTATCAAAATTTTTCGTCTGGAGGCGGATTGCCAATTGCCCAATGGGATTCCGTTGTTACTAAGCAGGTCGGCAACCTTGATGCTCCATGTTTATCTCAATCTATGACACATTCATTATTTCGAGGAAATGACCTTCTTTGTACAATATACTTGAACTTGCCATCATATGAAAGCATTCAAGAAACATACATAAGTTTTAATAAAGCAAAGAAGAAAGATCAAAATGTCTATAATTCGATAAGCCTGGGCAAACCTATTTGGGAAAACTTTCCGACCTCTCCTAAACCGGATTCGGAAGAAGCAGTCAATGCGACAAAAACTTATTTGGGTAGGTTAGTACCGATCTCCCGTTGGGTCAAATTATTGCCAAATTTTAGGATGTACTGTTGTGCTGGGTTTAAATATGATAAGTACGAAGATGGCTTCCCTGCAGAACCCACCGCCTCAGTTAAAATTATTACACGCCAAGAAGAGCAAAAAAGAGAGGTTGTAAAAGCTGCTCCGTCGAAAGCCTTATGGCGAGAACTTTCGTCTCTATTGGTTCATCGTACATCTGAAGGCATTGGCGGGCCTATAGCAATGTCAAATGCTCCTCGTGATGAAGCATTTGACTTCATGGTTTGCGCTATTACTCGAGATCAAGCCTCTATGGACATTGCTATGGAGTCTGTATTTCATATCAAACCAGCATTAGTAAGCCATAATTCTATCCATAAAACTGAAATCGGAGGTGGTAAAAATACAATTGGCGCAGAAGGCTATGCAATCAAATTACGCACAGCGATAGAGGTTTATCGAAAGGAGGTAGATTGGGACTGGGAACGAAGAGTAGAAAAGGCAGGAAAAGAAAAGAATGTTCTAAAAGATAAACTTGCTGAGAAAGCCTTACTCTACTACTGGACAAATGTCGAAAAAAGTCTATCACTACTCATGATGCACATAGAAGCAATTGGAACCGATCAAGCCGAACCTACCCGTAATGTCTGGCGTAAGGCGATATTCCAAATTGCCTGTGATGCCTATCGGAGTGCATGTGCCAAGGAAACGCCACGGCAGGTTAAAGCGTTCGTAAAAGGATGGAGAAAACTAGTAACTAACGATCAGCAAGCTGTATCACGGGATGATGAACTATCGTATGAAGAAGAGGTAATAGCATGAGCATTGTAACAAGATTACAGAAGATTCAGGAAGACCGTGGAGCAATGGCCAATCTCCGTTGCATCTCCGTAGAAAGCAAAAAGCAGCGTGCCTGGCCAGTATTAAGCCGTATAGGAATTAGTATTCAAAATGAAGTGGGTGCTTTTGTTGCTGGCTTGTTTGCAAAACATCCGCTTATCGCCTCAAGTGGAAATTTCGGTCAGACATGCAAACAAATAGAAACTAAACGCGAGGGACGTTCAGAAGACAATAAATTGAGTGCGACAGAACGAAGATTTCTGCATCTTCTCGCTGCAAAGAATATGAAAGAAAGGCTTCAAAGAATTTTACGAATCGTGTCCTTGGCAGAGTCCCATCAGGTTCCAGTAAACTATGGGCAACTTTATTGTGACCTGAAACGTTGGAACGATAGTACAAAGCAAAATTGGGCTATGGAATTCTGGAATACTAACGCTGATTAAACTCGTTTAATTTTTCAAAGAAGGAGAAAAAATGAAACACTTGGAATTGCATATCATTCAGTCGGTACCGGTAGCTTGCCTGAATCGAGATGACCTAAACTCTCCGAAAACGGCGGTTTTTGGTGGTGTACAGAGAGCACGGGTGTCAAGCCAGTCGTGGAAAAGGGCGATTCGGGAGTTGGCTAAGTCAATCGCTCCCGATATCTTCGGTGGAAATAGAACTCGCCTTTTTGTTCAAGAATTATCAAAAAGATTAGAAGATAAAAAGGTCGCAAAAGAGGTTGCCATATTTATTTCCGAAGAGGTCGCCAACTTGATAGAAACGTTAGATACGAAATCGGATTCTGAAGGTTATAAGAAAATTAAAACTCTTATGTTCTTTTCATCTCTCGAATACGATAAAATTATAGAAAATATTCTAAAAATCGAAAATATCGCAAAAGAATTCCAAAGAGCTCTTGCACTTAACAAAGAAATATCTGACCTTAAAAAAAATCAGAAGGGAACTGGTGAAAAGGAACTTAAGGAAAAAGAAAACGAATACGCAAATATTATTAAGAAAACACTAAAACTAAAAAACATCAGTGCTGCAATAAAATCAGTTGAGTTAAAAGATGCTGCTGATATTGCTCTCTTCGGCCGCATGGTCGCCAACGATCATTCTTTGATGGTAGAAGCGGCGTCTATGTGTTCTCATGCTCTTTCCGTTCATAAATCTGATAATGAAATTGATTTCTTTTCAGCTTTAGACGATCTACAACCCAAAGAGGAAATGGGAGCAGGCCATACGAGCACTTTGGAGTTTAATTCCGCGACGTTTTACCGATTTGTTGCATTGAATTTAGATATGCTCGCAGACAAGGAGCATTTAGGTGCCCTAAGTTCGGACGAACGCAAAAGTGTGGTGAAAACATTCGTTGATTCTACGATCAAGGCTATTCCAAATGCCCGCAAAAATACGATGAACGCAAATACGTTTCCGTCCTATGTTCTTGCAATAGTGCGCAATTCAGGACATCCAGTTCAGCTAATCAATGCCTTTGAGAAACCTGTCGTAACTCAAGATGGGTTTATCTCAAAATCGATTGATGCACTTTTAAATGAGTATTTTGCATTAAAAGAAACTTGGGGACTTGAATCTTCTTTGGAATTAGCAATTCGTTATCAAAAAAATGAAGAAAAGAAAAAGGAAGCAACAACCCAAATACCTGAGAAGAATCTTTCTGAATTACTTAGCGAAGTGATAAAGCATGTCGTCTGAAAATGCTTTCATCGTTTTGAGGCTTCAAGGGCCTCTTCAGTCTTGGGGTTTCGATAGTCAGTACAACAGGCGTAATACGGGACTTATGCCTACTAAGAGTGGAATTGCCGGTATATGTTGTGCAGCTTTAGGTTACGGTCGAGGTAGTGAGACAGAGAACCGTTTTTTAAAAGAATTTTTGAAGGTAAAAATGATCACAATCGCATTACCGAGAAAAGATAAGGCTTCGAAATCATTGCCAATTGGGAGATTACAAGATTATCATACTGTTCACAATACCCGAGAGGCAAGTGGAGGAATAAAAGAAAGCCATATTACTCGAAGGTATTATCTCACAGATGCTGATTTCGGTGTAATACTTAACGGAGAAAAATTGTTCTTAGACAAAATTACTGAAAACTCCAACGGTTATGGTTTGAAGAATCCAGTCTGGGGAATATGGTTGGGACGGAAAAGCTGTATCCCATCTATTCCGGTATATGTAGGAATTCTTTCAACGTATGAAGACGCGTTAAAATTGCTCATTGGGGATCAATCTATTGATTCGTTCGACAGACAAGAGGAAGTCGGTAATTTTGCGGATGGAGTAGATACCATTATGGATTCTGCAGTTTCATTTGATTCTAATGAGAGAATATTCCTACCGAGAAGAATTCAAACTTTTGTAAAGAAAGAAACAATTTAATGAATATTCAAACTTCATTTATATAGGAGAGCCCCATGTATCTATCTCAGCTTAAACTTGATCTTCGAAATCGGGTCACTCAAAATTGGTTACGAAATCCTTACAATATTCACAGAAGATTGTGGATGGCGTTTTCGGACGATATAAAAGAAAATGATACTATAACTGAGGACGATACTGAAAAGAAGGAGCCTAAATCGGCTCCGTTTCTCTATCATTTTGATACGAATTCGGCCGTAGGAAATTCGATATCTCCGCGAATTTTAGTCTTCTCGACACAAGTCCCAAATTGGAGTAATGCATTTGGAGAGTTTTCCGTTTTAGAAGAAATTCCCGACAAAAATCATATAAAAAGAATATCTCCGGAGTTTATACAAACAGGAATCACCTTGCGATTCTTGGTAAAGGCCAACCCGACCAAAAAAGTAAAAGATTACAGAAGTTTATTCAAAGAAGAATTAAAGGGTTATCCGGTAGATAGAGATTACTCTAATCAAAAGTTATATTTGAAAGGAAAAGAGAAATTAGAAGAACTCAAGAAAGGTATTACAAAAGAACAAAGAGAAAAATTGAAATCCAAAAAAGTCGGAGTTTATAAGGAAGCGGATCAATTGGAATGGATTTCGAAACGAGGTTTAGAAAACGGTTTCAAAATACTGAATGTATCGATTGAAACTAAGGAAGATGCTCGCGCGGTTAAGACGAAACAGGGAGAAAATCATGAGATTCCCAAAATCCACTCAGTCACCTTCTCCGGAATCCTGAAAATCACCGAACCTGAAAAGTTCAAAACCGCCTACACAAAAGGAATCGGTCCCGGAAAAGCATTCGGATGCGGAATGCTACTTTTAGCAAGAGTATAAATGTGACCAAGAAAGAGAAATTCCTGTTTCGCATTCTTTCCGGAAGAAATGATCAAAATATTAACTTTGAAGACCTGATAAAACTTCTGGATCAAGCGGGATTTCGAAATCGAATTCGGGGAGACCATTTCATATTCTGGAAAGAGGGAATTACCGAGATACTCAACCTTCAGCCGGTTGGAAAATTAGCGAAGGCATATCAAGTAAAACAAGTTCGAAACGTATTGACAAAGTATAACCTTGTGGAAGAAATAGAAGAGTCATGAATCCACAGCCAAAGTATGAAATCATCATTTATTGGAGTAAGGACGATCAATGTTATATTGCGGAAGCTCCTGAACTATCCGGCTGTATGGCGGATGGAAAGACTCAGGAAGAAGTACTCCAAAATTTGCAAATTGTAATCCAAGAATGGATCGAAACAGCAAAAAAAATCGGACGGACCATTCCTGAGCCAAAAGGCAGACTTTTATTCGCTTAAGGAATTGAACATAGAATATCAAAGCACGTCTTCAAATTTGGATCAAAACCTGTTTTATCAAAATGAATCATCGAAGCATTCACAATTGACTGTAAAATTCTCCACGAAAGTCAATTCCTCACTGACCTCCTCTCAAAATCATCGATCGTAAAAAGTTTAAAAACATACAAAAAATGAATCCTTTTCGGAAAGGAATCGTTCCGGAAAAACATTCGGATACGGAATGCTACTTTTAGAAAGAGTATAAAAACAAACTCCAATCTGTAACTAAATTTAGTTATACTATAAATGATTCATTAAAGAATAATTTCATACTTTTTTTCTAAATTATGGAATTCTGAAAGCCGATTTCTACAGAACCATGGCAAATCGGAACTTACAAGAAATTCCAAAATTTGAAGACAATTGGACCTATGTCTATTTTGAAAAAGGACATATTGAACAAGATCTAAAATCGGTGGCTTATACATTCTTAGATAAAAAAATCCCGGTTCCTGTGGAAACTCTTTCCCTCATGATGCTCGGACCCGGCACTACGATTACGCACGAAGCGATCAAACGAATCGCTGATTCTCGTTGCTTGTTAGCTTGGGTCGGCGAAGAAGGAGTAAAATTTTACTCCAGCGGCTATACAGGAACTCATTCTTCGAGAAATTTATTACGCCAAGCTACCGCCTTTTCCGATTCCCAAGAAAGATTAAAAGTAGTTCATCGGATGTATGAGAAACGTTTTGGAGAATCATTGGGACCAAAATTATCCATCGAACAGCTTCGAGGAAAAGAAGGAGCACGAGTTCGTAAATCGTATCAGGAAGCGGCAGAACTTTACGGCATCAAGTGGACCGGACGAAACTACGATCAATCCGAATGGTTATTCGGCGATCCTGTCAATCGAGCTCTCTCATCCGTAAACTCCTGTCTTTACGGAATCTGTCAAACTGCGATTCTCGCCGTAGGTTGTTCTGCGGGAATTGGATTTATTCACACAGGCAAACAACTTTCTTTCGTCTACGATATCGCCGATTTATATAAGACTGAAATTGCAATACCGATCGCTTTTGAAGCTGCAAAAGCAGAAACTTCTGTGGAATCAAAGGCCCGATTTTTACTTCGTGACAAATTAAAAGAAACAAGACTGATCAAACGGATCATACCGGATATTATGGAGATATTATATGGTGATCGTGATTTTAGAGAACTCTTCACCGAGCCAGAGGGGCGAGATGTCGCGATTAACTCTTGAGTTAAAAGCAGGTGTTTATGCGGGGAATATCAATCGTCGTGTTAGAGAAAAACTTTGGGAGAAAATTATTACGGATTGGAAATCGAATGCGTTGATGATTTATACCACAAACAACGAACAAGGCTACGCCGCATTGTCAAACGGAGATACAACCCGAGAAATCGTGGAAATCGAAGGTATGATCCTGACCCAATTCACGAAAACGGAATCGCCTCAGAAAAAAGGAAAAAAGAAAATAAAATCGGATCCATTTCCTATTTTAGACGGCGACTGACCAAATTTATCTTGTCAAATGGATCAAAACTACTTAACTAATCTTTAGTCTATTCCCCACATGCGTGGGGTTGAACCGAGCTGAACCGTAAATCTGAAACCGAATTCTCCCTATTCCCCACATGCGTGGGGTTGAACCGTGAGTAGCTCAATAGGCTCTCCGAGAATCCAGCTATTCCCCACATGCGTGGGGTTGAACCGACCCGCATAGTGAAGTAATTCTATAGGTGCGTCTATTCCCCACATGCGTGGGGTTGAACCGATAGTGAATTTGCATCTAAAAAAGCGCAACTACTATTCCCCACATGCGTGGGGTTGAACCGGCGAATCGACATTACAATACTCTCACTCTTGCCTATTCCCCACATGCGTGGGGTTGAACCGATGCCTTCAACGGATACTTATGGATTGCTTGTCTATTCCCCACATGCGTGGGGTTGAACCGTATTGAGACTCCGATAGGATATGAGGCGACAACTATTCCCCACATGCGTGGGGTTGAACCGACCTGGGAGCATAAACAATGTCAGTAGAAACACTATTCCCCACATGCGTGGGGTTGAACCGATTGCTACCATATCATCAGTTACAAACCCAATCTATTCCCCACATGCGTGGGGTTGAACCGACGGGGAAGACTCAACCAATCCTCTTGATACACTATTCCCCACATGCGTGGGGTTGAACCGGACCATTTCGAGGTCATCACGTGAAATTTGAACTATTCCCCACATGCGTGGGGTTGAACCGTATGTTTACTTGCTACTCGCGGGAAACTTTCCCTATTCCCCACATGCGTGGGGTTGAACCGAGTTAATCTAATTTTTTCACGTTTATCTAACTCTATTCCCCACATGCGTGGGGTTGAACCGGCTATTGGTCAATTAAAAGAAAATTTAAATGCCTATTCCCCACATGCGTGGGGTTGAACCGGGGTATTGTATCTCAAAATTGTCAGATTGGTCCTATTCCCCACATGCGTGGGGTTGAACCGATTGGTAGATCGTTTGATTTAGTTATCACTCGCTATTCCCCACATGCGTGGGGTTGAACCGATTTTCGGTGGTAACGAATGGATAATGTTTTTCTATTCCCCACATGCGTGGGGTTGAACCGTTATCAACACATCCCTAATTTCTTGTTTCACTCTATTCCCCACATGCGTGGGGTTGAACCGGGTCATTCCGGGAAGAACGTGTGCGGCCACGACTATTCCCCACATGCGTGGGGCACGCCATGTGCTTACGAATCTCAAACTCGATTCCTCAAACAAGCGATGGCTGCAACGCACCGTTCGCACCTTATCCCAGAATAAAATCGATTGTAAGAACCTTCACGATCGGACTCACAAAGTAAAATGTTATTCTTAAAAGCACGCATGCCTCTTTTTTGTATTTCCGGGTGATTGCGCTTGAATCCAAAATACTATTTTCGGGAAATTCAAGATAAGAGTTCGGAGTATGAGTACGCGTTTGAAAAAACCGACGTCAAAACACCGGCAACAGCCTAACTCGGAAAACAAAAATTTTGTTTTGAGTTTCTCCGAAAACGGGTTGAGACAAGTTTTATTCTTAAAACTTGGGATTTTTAGAATATTTTAATGTTTCAAAACCAACAAAGATAGAGAATTATCGATCAATATCGAGTAATTTATCCCCTTTTTGTACATATCCCCTTCGATATTTGGAGTTTTGTACAATCTTGCGATTTTTTAAATTTTTATCCTTTCTATTGTTCCTCTTTATGTTTTTATTAATGTATACATCCTAATACAAATATATAGGCCTTTGACCGATTATCGATTCGCTTTTCTTACAATTCAAATTGATAAGAGTGAATTCAAACATTTCCTTGGAGGAAGAAAATAAGGTAAGTATTATGAAACTCTTAGGTTGATTGCCCGATTCCATACCGTGCCAACCGGCTTTGTAGCATTCTATTCCATCATTGTGCGCAGAGAGATTCGTTAAAAGGAAAAATGATAATGAATACCTTAGGACAAAAAACAATCCTTCTTGTAGAAGACGAAGCCTTGCTCGGTATGACTGAATCCATGAACTTGAAAAACTATGGATACGACGTGATTCATGTTCAAAACGGTCAAAAAGCGATCGAAACAATTAACGAGAGTAATACTAAAATTCATCTCATTCTCATGGACATCGACCTTGGAAAAGGAATCGATGGGACGGAAGTCGCAAAAACAATACTTGAAAATCACGACTTACCCATCTTATTCCTTTCAAGCCATATAGAACGCGAGATCGTAGCAAAAACTGAAAATATAACTTCTTACGGATATGTAGTTAAAGATTCCAGCATTACGGTATTGGATGCTTCGATCAAAATGGCGTTTAGACTTCACGCATCCTATCTAAACGTAAAACATCAGAAGACTGAAATCGAATGCCAAAAGAAAAAATTACAAAATTCAGAAAAACGATATCGCAGACTTTTTGAAACTGCAAAAGACGGAATTATCATTCTCAATGCCGAGACTGGCATGATCGTAGATGTAAATCCTTTTTTAATCGAAATGTTGGGTTATTCTAAAGATCAGTTTCTCGAAAAAAACATCTGGGACATTTGTGCTTTCAAAAACATAGAGTATTCAAAACAATTATTCAAAGAATTACAGGAAAAAGAATACGTCCGCTACGAAGATCTCCCCTTGGAAACATATAAAGGAGATCAAGTGCACGTTGAATTTGTAAGTAACGTCTACTTAGTAGACCGTGAAAAAGTAATACAATGTAATATTCGAGATATATCCGATCGAATGCAGCATGAACGAATTCTCAATAACGACATAAACGAAAAAACGGCGTTACTTAAAGAGTTGCAGCATCGGACCAAAAATAGTTTTCAAATGATCACAAGTTTAATCAACCTGAGGGCCCACGCCGCAGAATCCATGGAAACAAAAAAGACCCTTGAAGAGTTAACCCTAAGAGTTCAATCCATCTCCGATTTATTTTCTCTATTGTATGAAACCGATTCTTTTAACGAAGTTCAGCTTAGAATATATTGCAGTAAAGTAATCGAATCCATGCTTCAGCTTTCGGAGACGATCACCATCCAGAAAGAAATCGATGAAATTACATCTTCCGCAAAGGACGCGGCTACGATCGGTATGATACTAGTTGAATTAGTATCAAATTCGATCAAATACGCATTTCCAGAAAGCCAAAAAGGAACGATCAAAATCGAACTAAAAAAAATAAATTCTCAAATCATTTTAATCGTAGAGGATGACGGTATCGGTTTACCAAAGAGTTTTGATATAAATCATACCAAAACTCTCGGGCTTCATTTAGTAAATCTGATGGTCAATCAGCTGCGCGGGACCATTCAATTCGGTTCTGAAAGCGGAACTAAGATTCAAATAGAATTTCCTTTTTGAACGATCGAGCGGATTCGATAACGTCCTCAATCTTTCGCACATTTAAGAATCAAAGAGAAGGCTCTCCTTGCCGATTGAGTTTGTAATGAGCAAATTCAAGAAAAAGGAGAACCCCCCAATGAGGGCAGAAGAAGAAAAAGCACACTTGAAAGTAATCCAAGTGGATGAGACCCAGCTCAAGAAAGACTTGAGCGAACTCGTAAGAGGTTCAGTGGAAGAAACGCTGAACGCTCTCTTAGATGAGGAAGCGGATAAACTCTGCAAAGCCTCGAGGTATGAGAGAAGCCCGGATCGAGTAGCTACAAGAGCGGGTTCGTATAATAGAAACTTCGAAACAAAAGCGGGAAAAGTAAAGTTAAAAGTTCCCAAACTAAGAACAATTCCGTTTGAGTCGGCGATCATCGATCGATACAAGCGACGGGAGAGTTCGGTAGAAGAAGCTCTCATGGAGATGTATCTCGCGGGAGTTTCAGTTCGGAGAGTCGAGGACATTACCGAAAGCCTCTGGGGAACCAAGGTCTCACCTTCAACGATCAGCAAACTCAACCAAAAAGTTTTTGTTCAAATCGACGAATGGAGAATCCGTCCGCTTACTGACGAATATCCTTACGTTTACCTGGACGGACTTTACTTGAAGAAGTCTTGGGGTGGAGAAGTTCGTAACGTAGCGATTCTCGTAGCCATAGGGGTTAATTCAGAAGGTTACAGAGAAGTTCTTGGTTCGATGGAAGGAGCCAGAGAAGACAAAGAGAGTTGGCAAGCGTTCCTAAAACATCTTAAGGACCGGGGACTCAGAGGAGTGAACTTAATTATCTCAGACAAATGTTTAGGCTTAGTGGAATCGATTCCTTACTTCTTTCCAGAATCGAAATGGCAGAGGTGTATCGTTCATTTCTACAGGAATGTATTTGGAAAGGCTCCAAGAAGTTCCTTTAAAGTGATTTCACAAATGTTGAAAGCGCTTCATTCTCAGGAAAACAAAGAAGAAGCTTTGAAGAAAGCCAACTTTGTCGCCGAGCGCTTGACTGAAATGAAATTGAAGGAAGCAGCTAAAGTCATCTCCGATGGAATCGAAGAAACTCTCTCTTATATGGATTTTCCTTCCGAGCATTGGAGAAAGATCCGAACCAACAATCCATTAGAAAGAATCATCAAAGAGATCAAGAGAAGAACAAAGGTCGTAGGAGCCTTTCCTGATGGGAAGTCCGCTCTCATGTTAGCCACTGCTCGCCTCAGGCATGTTGCATCAACTAAGTGGGGAACAAAAAAGTATGTTGACATGGAGAAGTTAAAAGAGTTAAAAACTTTAAAGATCATGGCTTGATCGACTGAGGTGAGCTCTTCTCAAGTTCTCATTTGTGCGAAACTTTACGGACACTATCGCGGATTCTCCCTCTTTCGGATTTGATTTTAAATTTTAACGGATTGCAAAAATCGTTGTAAAGACCCAGCGTTACGGATCGACGTTAAACGCAGCGCAGAACCGCCCGAAATGTTTATCCGTGACAGTTCAATTTGTTCCGGATGATGGAACATTCCTTTCTTTTTTTGCCGACGGTTAAAAATCCTTCCGCGCTCTCTCCGTCTTCCATAAAACGTCCGTTAAAAACCGCGCCGTTTGAAAATTGATACTTTCCTACTCCGACTTTTTTATCGTTCAAAAAGTTTCCTACGTAACGATCCCCGTCCCTATATTGAATCATTCCGGAGCCATGTCGCTTATCATTTTTAAAGTTTCCGGAATACACTTCTCCGGATTCGTAAACGTAAATTCCGTTTCCGTTTTTGCAGTTTCCGGTTTTACATCCGGGCGAGGAGCCGAGATAAGAGGCGATGGATTTTTGCTTTTTGGGTTCGGGACTTTCTCGGTCGGAATCCGGTGCTTCCCGAGGTTCTTCGTATTTTTTGGGCTGACCGAGCGCGTCCTCTTGAAAGAATTTTCTTTCCTTCAATTCGGGCTCGAGTTCCAGATCATTTTTCTTTTTGGAACTTGCGATTTTAGAATCTTCTTTTTTGGAGTTTCCTTTGTTTTTCTTTCCGCAACTTACGGAAACAAAACAAAAAATCAAAATCGCTCCCGTAAAAATCGACACTCGTATGAATCCGATAAGGAACATAGCCCGTCCTCCAATCTTCTAAGTCCTTTCTTAGAATATCGGAAGTGATCCCGCTCCGAAAAAGGTTTCAAAGAAAGAATCCTGTTTTCCTTTTCTTTTTTAAGAATTTTTCTTTAACTGAATCACGCTAATTTCCGAGGGCGCCCCCAGTCTGAGAGGAGGCCCCCAATATCCCGTTCCTCGACTTACATAAATCCAAGTCGACTTATGTCTGTGCAATCCCGCTACGAACTTTTGAGCCAGATAAATCAGAATGTTTCCGGGAAAATATTGTCCTCCGTGAGTATGTCCGGATAGCTGCAGATCAAAACCCGCTTCCGCGCTTTCAAAAACGCTATTCGGTTGATGTGCAAGTAGAATCTTATAATCCGTAGTTTCCCCGCCTCTCATCGCCTGATGCGGGTCCGTTTTATGTTCTGCGATGATCGATCCGGCTTTGAGATCCGTAACCCCCGCAAGTGTGATGCTCGCGTTTCCGTGTTGCAGAATTCGATTTTCATTTAAAAGAACTTGAATCCCGTGACCTTTCAGTTCGCGAATCCAGGAAAGCGCTCCCGAATAATATTCGTGATTTCCGGTCACAAAAAAGGTTCCATACTTCGATTTTAGATTCGCCAAAGGTGTGATGTGTCGTCCGAGTTTGCTCACAGGTCCGTCTACGAGATCCCCCGTGATCGCTATCAGATCCGGTTCGAGCTCGTTCACCGTCTTAACGACCGCTTCTAAAAAACTCTTTTTGATCGTGGGTCCGATATGGATGTCCGAAATCTGAACGATCTTAAATCCTTCCAAAGAAGAATGAAGATTTTTCTCCAAAACATCCACCTCGATCACTTTCAACTTTTTGTGAGCTTGGTAAAATCCGATCCCCGTCAATCCGCCGGCCAAACCGAGAACTGAAAAACTCAAGACTTGGTTGAGAAATTGTCTTCTTTGAATCAATCCCCCATTGTCCGCGTCCGAGGATGGCGAAAAGAAACTCGTGATTCCGTTTAAAGAAATGGTAGTTATGTCTTTCAAAAGCACAAGACTAAAGAGAATCGTAAAAAACCCAAGACCGGTAAACGCAAGATACGAAAACACGGTTTGAATCCGCTCCTGATCGGATGTGAGACTGATATAATAGCTCACAGGAATGCTCAGCGTAAAAAGAAAGATCAAACCCCAGGTCAGCCAGGAAACCCAGCTCTGACCTCCAAATCCTTGGATGAGACGAAATCCTGTATAAGTATAACCCAATCCGATGATAAGGGTAAAAACGGAGAGAAACACGAGAAAACGAGAAATCTGATTTTCCATTGTAGTAGATATAAGACCGATAAAAAACTCCGAAGTTTCTATCGATTCTAAAATTAGAAACGCTGAAAATTCGAAATCTGCCTTCTTGGAAGAATTTTGATCCGGAACCGATCTCAAATCATCATATCGCGCTCCATTGGGATTTGCGGTTGGGGGCTTGTCTTTAAAACAAAACAATCATCTTATAACTTTTCAGCTCTTCGGATTTTTCCAAACCCTTGACGAGCCTTCTCTTTTCTGTAGGATTGACAGAAATATCTATGGCTTACGCTGATTTAGAATTTCAAAAGCTGAAAAGTCTTCTCAATACAAGTACGATCCTAAACGCAAATTTAGATCTTTATCAGCTATTACCTTTGATCATGCTCTACTCCAAGGATCTTTTGGAGGCAGAAGCAAGTTCTCTCTTTCTTCTCGACGAAACCGGTGAATTTTTATACTGCGAAGTAGCTCTTGGAGAAAAAGGCGAGATCATTCAAAAATACGGACGTTTGGACGTGGGTCAGGGAATCGCAGGTTGGGTCGCGAAGGAAAAAAAACCGATCATCTTAGCAGACGCCTATTTCGATCCGAGATTCAATCAGAGTTGGGACAAAAAAACCGGATACAGAACGCGGTCGCTCGTTTGTGTTCCCCTATTTGTGGAAGACAAGATCATCGGTACTCTTGAAATTCTCAATAAAACAAAAAATAGATCGTTCGATTCTTCCGATTTGAATTATCTTTCCTCCCTATCCGAAGTGGCGGCGATCGCCATCCAAAACGCAAAGATACATGATAATCTTAAAAAAAGAATCCTAGAACTTTCTCTTTTATACGAATTCGAAAAACTCACCGTTTCCGAAAAAAGCATTCATGAACTGGGAAGCTGGGTTTTGGAAAAAATCTTAGAATTCCTGGAAGCAAAAACGGGAACCATCTATCTCGCGGATCATACGAGTCAAACTCTGAGAATTCTCGCAGCCAAAGGAATCCCAAAAGAAGCGGTCCATTCCATAGTGGTTCCGTTTGGCGAAGGAATCGCAGGCTGGGTCGCCAAAGAAAGAAAAAATCTTTTGATCCAAAATTTGGAAGAAGACAAACGATACAATCAAAACGCAAAGTATAAGTTTGAGGACAATTCCTTGATCTCTTCTCCTTTGATCTATAGGGACGAACTCCTCGGAGTGATCAGCATAAACAGTAAAAATTCCGGATACGCGTTTCATCAAAACGACCTGGAGATGTTGGGAGCGATTGCAAACCGCCTTTCGGTTACGATCAAAAATGCGGATCTGTTTCACAGAGTTGTGGATTCCGATCGGGAATTGCAAAGGGCCAGAGAAGTGATGTCCAAGGTGATCCCGACTACGATTCCTTATATCAAGGGATTGGAAATAGGAACCAAACACATTCCGTATTCGAACGTAGGTGGAGATTTTTACAGTATCTTCAAGATGGACGCGGATAGAACCGGATTTTTAATCGCGGACGTTTCCGGACATGGTCTTTCCGCTTCGGTGATCGCCGCGGTCATCAACACGATCCTATCCACATACGATAAAGAAATTCTTTCCAGCCCGTCCAAATTTTTTACGGGGCTCAATCACGCGCTCAACAATAAGATGGCCGGTAATTTTGTAACCGCATTTTACTGCGTGATCGATACGGAAAAAAATTCGATTCTATATTCCAACGCCGGTCACAATCATCCTCTACTCTTAAAAAAAACAACGGATACGATGATACCTCTTGAAACAAAAGGGAAACTCATCGGAGTGATTCCCGATCTTTTTTTCGAAGAAAGTTCGACTTCGTTCGATTCCGGCGACAGATTGGTATTGTATACGGATGGAATCTCGGAACACTCTTCCGAGGACAGATCCAAACGATACGGCGAAGAATGGATTTCTCTTTCGATCCGCAGCTCGATTTCCAAAACCTCCCAGGAAGCCGCCAGTCAGATTATCGTAGATTGTATCGAATACTGCAATCGCTCCAAGTTCGACGACGACATCACCTTGCTCGTGATTGATAAAAAATGAAATCTTTTGAAAGATAGAATTCGAATCCAATTTAAAAAATAAAAAAAATCGATAAGAACAAAATTCTCAACGATCTATAGACTAACTTTCCAAAGATACAAAACTTTGGCGTCGCTCATATTGGTATATTCGGTTCGTTTGCCAAAAATGAATTTCGAGACGATAGCGATATTGATATACTGGTTGAATTTACACCGGCTGCAAAAACATTTTTTAATTATATGGGATTGAAAATTTTATTGGAAGATATGTTCTTAAGAAAAATCGACCTTGTCATTAAAGAAAGAATTAAATCGGGTATCAAGGAACAAATTTTGAAAGAAACAATCTATGCCGCGTAATGTTATCGTTTTAGTAAAAGATATTCTCAATTTTATAATTTTTGAATATAGACTCCGACAACACGCTAGAAATACGTTCTCTGATACCGATCCTACATTTCAACCGAACTTTGTTCGCTTTCCGATTGCAACGCGTCATACATCTTTATAGGCATTTTCTAAACCGAAATCACTACCCTTTAATTTGAACAATCATTATATAATATATCGAATAAAATAAAATAAGTGAACCTTTCTGCTTGAGACGGAAATCTCCCCGAGTCTAACTAGATGAAATAAGGAGGGTTCACCATGAATGCAATCACGATCTTTGCGCTTGCGTTGTTGGCAGTTCCTGTTTTTGCCCGTTTTGCTCGGGTGACAAAAGAAGCGATGGGGAGATATCACCTAATCGGCTTGGGTGGTTTGTTTTTGATCTTGGGTGAAGCGACCCGGATGACGGCAGACAAAATCACGCCGATTGCGACACTTCTTCCGGTTATAGACATTGTCACTGTGGTCTTAGCATATGCGGGGGTTCTCTTCGGGACACTGTGGTTATCAGTGTATTACATAAAGCACCCGAATGAAATTTGAAAATTCTTAAACAAGAATGACGAAAAAGGCGGGTTTATCCCGCCTTTTTTTATGATGAGGTCGGAAGAACAACCGGAAAATCCTCGGGAAACGTGCAATGACACCGAACTCCAAAGTAGGAACTCCTAAAAAAACATTTCGACGATATCGATGCATTCTTGGAATGTTAGATCGGTGTGGGAACTCCCCAAATCCGTTTTCAAATTGAGATCCAAGTAAATCTTCAAAAAGTTGGAAAAAGTAGGAACACATACTTTTTTGAATTCACAAAAAAACGATTTGGCCGCATCCGCAATGCGAGGTAAACAAAGAGGCGTTTCAAAAACGCGGACCGGGCCAGTCCGGGCTCGCGGAGTCCCGCTCGGTCCTAAGTCTTCCGATTCAAGTCGGTTTGATTGAATTTCACGGACCAAGCCCTTCCTGTCCCTTGCGGATCGTAAAAAAAGGAAAAACAAATAAAAGTAGGAACTCACACAGGAATGAACAAAAACAATTCGATCCGACATTCGATTCTTTACGCAACCGATCCGCTTTGTCCTTGGTGTTACGGTTTCGATCCCGTCGTAAAAAAAGTCCGAGAAGAATACAAAGACAAAATTCGATTTTCGCTCGTGTTAGGAGGACTTCGTTACGGAGATACCGCCGAACCCCTTTCATCCGAACTATCCAGAATTCTCAAACACGAGTGGAAGGACGCGGAATCCCTAACCAAACAACCGTTTCAACAGGGGATATTCGCCGAAACGGAAATTCTTTATGATTCGCAACCGGCCTGTCGTGCGGTAATTACAATTCAAAAAATCAAACCCGAGTTCGCATTTGAATACTTAGGAGAACTTTCCAAAACATTTTTCTTTAAAAATCAGGATCCGAGAAGTTTGGAAACGTTGAGCACTTTGGCGGAAACATTTCAGATTTCCAAAGAAGAATTCAAAACCGTCTTTGAAGACAAGGATACCAAAGCGGAAGCTCTCAACGATTTTTATTTTAGTTTTTCTTTGGGAGTAAGCGCGTTTCCGACCCTTGTATTTTCCGATGGATTGGAGAGCGGAATTCTCGCACGGGGCTATCATTCTTACGAACAACTGGATTCGATTCTCAAAGATTACTTTCGATCGGTAAGCCACTAACAAATTGGCTCAAGACAAACATGCCGGAAGAATTCGAACGATTACAAAAAATTTACGCAGGCAGATAAAATAAAATCGATTCGGGCAAATTCGTTTGTCCTTTTTAAAACAGCGGTAAAAAACGATTCGAAAGAATCTACGACATAACTTTCAAAAAAAGTCATTCCTTTTTATGATTCGTACATTCCGCAACAGACAAATTTTTAAAAATGAAAATCAATATTTTGCAAACAATTTGTTGTTATCCGAGATATGAAAACACGTCTTTGCCGCAACCTTGGTATCCTTTGCGCGATTCTTTGGATTACAATCCAGTGTCGTACGGAAAAAGAAAGCAAACTGGTGGATCCAATTCTTGAGTTGTTGAATAATCGAGCCACTCCTATTTTTGTATATCGCAGCCTTGAGGAATGCAATCGGGATCAAAGAGCAGAAGCGACTGGAATCGCGATCATCTATTCCGGAACCAAGGATCACGTTATTGAAATCGCAAAAAGGCAAATTCATCATATGTTTCCCATGGGAATCAGTCCCGGACTATTTACAGTGGTTGTGATTCGACCGTTGGAGATTCCCTTTGGCTCGCTTCCGCAATATCCAAATCTGCCGGAAGAAGATAAAAATTTTGGTGGGGGAATGGCTCTTCTTCAAGGAAATTGTATCATCCCGAGAATTTCAGCAATGGTTCCGGAAGACGCTTTGGATACGACTTTAAGTACTAATTGGTATGCAGGCTCCTCGGTGCTGACACACGAACTAGGACATGTCATCCATGCTTATGAAAATCCCCTCAACGCTTCTCTTATTGAGGAACGATTTCTCGTTCGCACCGCTTCCAACGGACCTTTCCCAACCGAATATGCAAGAACCGATCATTTTGAATTTTTTGCAGAATTGACCGAATGTTATTTCGGTTATTTCGTCGTTCCCGCACCTATGTGTGACAACGCAACCGATGATTGGCTCAAGACAAACATGCCGGAAGAATTCGAACTATTACAAAAAATGTATGCAGGTAGATAAAAACAAAAACGATTCGAAAGAATCTACGACATAACTTTCATAAAAAGTCATTCCTTTTTATGATTCGCACATTCCGCAACAGGCAAATTTTCAAAAATGAGAATCAATATTTTGCAAACAATTTGTTGTTATCCGAGATATGAAAACACGTCTTTACCGCAACCTTGGTATCCTTTGCGCGATTCTTTGGATTACAATCCAGTGTCGTACGGAAAAAGAAAGCAAACTGGTGGATCCAATTCTTGAGCTGTTGAATAATCGAGCCACCCCTATTTTTGTATATCGCAGCCTTGAGGAATGCAATCGGGATCAAAGAGCAGAAGCGACTGGAATCGCGATCATCTATTCCGGAACCAAGGATCACGTTATTGAAATCGCAAAAAGACAAATTCATCATATGTTTCCCATGGGAATCAGTCCCGGAATACTCACAGCGGTTGTGATTCGACCGTTGGAAATTCCCTTTGGATCTCTTCCGCAATATCCAAACCAGCCGGAAGACAGAAAAAACTTTACCGGGGGAATGGCTCTTCTTCAAGGAAATTGTATCATCCCGAGAAATACCGCTATGGTTCCCGAAGACGCTTTGGATACGACTTTGAGCGCTACTTGGTTTCCAAACTCCTCAGTGCTGACGCAGAAATTAGGAGATGTCATCTATTACTATGAAAATCCTTTCAACGCCTCTATCATCCAAGAACGATTTCTCATCCGCGCCGCTTCCAACGGACCGTTTCCAAGCAATTCAGCAAGGATCGATGATCATGAATTTTTTGCGGACCTAACTGCATGTTATTTTGGTTATTTCGTCGATCATGCGCCTATGTGTGACGGCACAAACAAAGATTGGCTCAAGACAAACATGCCGGAAGAATTCGAACTATTACAAAGAATTTACGCGGGCAGATAAAAACAAAATCGATTCGAAAGAATCTACGACATAACTTTCATAAAAAGTCATTCCTTTTTATGATTCGCACATTCCGCAACAGGCAAATTTTCAAAAATGAGAATCAATATTTTGCAAATCATTCGTTGTTAATCTGAGATATGAAAACACGTCTTTACCGCAACCTTGGTATCCTTTGCGCGATCCTTTGGATTACAATCCAGTGTCGTACGGAAAAAGAAAGCAAACTGGTGGATCCAATTCTCGAGCTGTTGAATAATCGAGCCACTCCTATTTTTGTATATCGTAGTATTGAGGAATGCAACCGGGATCTACGAGCGGAGGCGACTGGAATCGCGATCATCTATTCCGGAACCAAGGACCAAGTCATTGAAATCGCAAAAAGACAAATTCATCATATGTTTCCCATGGGCATCAGTCCCGGAATACTCACAGCGGTTGTGATTCGACCGATGGAAATTCCCTTTGGATCTCTTCCGCAATATCCAAACGTACCGGAAGGCGAAGAAAACTTTACTGGGGGAATGGCTCTTCTACAGGGAAATTGTATCATTCCGAGAATTTCGGCAATGGTCCCCGAAGACGCTTTTTTTTATCAGAATGGTGATTCTTCGATGCTGACGCACGAATTAGGACATGTCATCCATTTTTATGAAAATTCCCTCAATGCTTCTCTCATCCAAGAACGATTTCTCATTCGCACCGCCTCCAACGGACCTTTCCCAAGCACGTATGGAAGTACCAATCATCTTGAATTTTTTGCGGAATTAACTGCATGTTATTTCGGATACTTTTACAATTTTCCTACATTTATGTGTAACGGCCCAGCCGATGATTGGCTCAAGACAAACATGCCGGAAGAATTTGAGCTATTACAAAGAATTTACGCGGGCAGATAAAAACAAAATCGATTCGGGCAAATTCGTTTGCCCTTTTTAAAATAGCTTTCTCTGTTCCTTCTTTCTTTTTTCTTTTTTTTCTTTGGATTCGGTCTTACCGACATAGTTTGCAAGCACGAGAAGAATCCCTCCTAAAAAAGCGGACCAAAAACTCGGAACCGATAGTCTTTCCGGAAGCAAATCTCCAATGATTAAAATCACCCATGCGTTGATGATCAATCCGATCGAACCTAAACTGAGATAATAAAATAAAATCCCTGCGCCCAAAGTCACAAGAATCAAAATAAAACGAAGAACCGCATTGATCACAACAAAAAAGATCACTACGATCAAAACGCTAGCCCAATCTCCCACAACATGAAAGTCACGATGAATGAGCGGAAATAAAAACTCTACGACAAGGGACATGAGAATCAGAGAAAATAAAAAATGGGTCATAAACTTCCGTGTTAAACGTAGACGTCGATATTCTTTCCGACGGAAGGAGGCGGAGATCCCGGAGGTACAATTTCAGGATCGGCGCTTTTTACCTGATTGTCCTGAGTCGCAACGATTTCTCTTGAGGAGGAACCGGTTGCAACCGGAGCTATCGAATCTGAAAATAAAATTTGTCTGGATCCAACCGCCATGTAAGACATGTTTTTCCTCCTATCGGATTCAAATTTCTTCTTTCGGTTATTTTATTGGACAGTGGAGAATGTTAAAAGGAAAAATGAAAGGATCGTATAAAAAATTTTCCAATTTTGGTCAAGAGGAGCGCAACCGGAATGAAACTCGAACAAGCCTTGGATTTTGTAAAAAAAGGAGATCTTACAAGAGGACAAAAGGCGCTTCAAACGTATTTGGAGAACAATCCAAACGATCCGATCGGCAATTATCATCTTGGAATGTGTTATTCTCATCTTGGGGAATTGGATTTCGCTGAAAAACAGCTTCTCAAAACGATCGCACTCGACGATTCCTTTATCTCCGCAAGGGTCGGACTCGGAGTTTTATACGCAAAGAAAAAAGACAAACCCAAAGCGGAGATTCAATTTACAAAAGCCTTAGAGATCGACGAGAACAATCTCAATGCAAAAAAAAACCTGGCTTCTCTTTATACCGGAACCGGAAATTACAAAAAGGCTCTGGATTTATATCTTTCCATCCCCCAAGAAAACCGCAAAGATATCGTTTCCCTCTATGCGATTTCTTTTTGCCATCTAAAATCGGAACAACTCCCCAACGCGCGAGAAGTCTTCCGAGAACTGGAAAAACTTCCGGTTCCGGAATCTATGAAAAAAGAAATTTCCGAACTCAAAGAGTTGATCGAGGAAAAAAATATAGAATCCGAAGGAATTTGGACTCTGCTCAAAAAACCGGAAACGGATTTATGATTTCCTCTGTATCAATCGATTTTTCAAAAACGGATTGAGAATCGTTTCGTAGAATTCTTTTTAAAAATGGATTTGCCGATAAAAATTTCTTGTATTTTTTAAAATCCTTCCGAGTCTTATCTTATATGTTACGCAATCTTCTACCGGGTCTCAATCACCTTGAACTTCTTCTCCTCCTTAGTTAGGGGGAGCCGGTAAAGTTGTAAAAAAATACACAAGCCTGCTCCTCCTGGAGTGGGCTTTTTTATTTCCGAAGAAGATTCTACTCTTCGGAACCCACTCCTGGAACCGACCGGCAAAAGGAGAAACCAATGACACACGATACGGAACCCGGAACAACGGACGTCGTTCGGGATTTGACAACTTCCGAAAACACAAAGGGAATTCAATCCTTTGCGGAAATTCTGCACACTCCCTTACCCAAACATCCTCCTTTTTTTATGGACGTAACACTCAGGGACGGCAACCAAGCGCTTCGAAAACCTTGGAATCTGGATCAAAAGGAAACCATCTTCAAACAACTTATAAAACTGGGAGTTCAAGGGATCGAAGTAGGTTTTGCCTCTTCAAACGATCAGGAATTCGAAGCCTGTAATTATCTTTCTTCCATTGCTCCGGAAAATGTTGTAATCTCCTCGCTTTCCAGAGCGGTCGAAAAAGAGATCGATATTTCTTGGAAGGCGATTCAAAACGCTCCCAAACCTCGAATTCATATCGTATATCCGATCTCCGCATTTACGATCGAAAACGTATTGAAAACAAGTCCTACAAAAGTTTTGGAAAGAATTTTCCAATCGGTCGCGTATGCAAAAAGTCTCGTCGGCGTAAGAGGTGAAGTACAATTCTCCGGTGAACATTTCGGAGACGCACTGGAGAATCTCGATTTTGCGGTGGAAGCGTTTCAAACCGCATTGAACGCGGGCGCCGACGTGGTCAATCTTCCGAATACAGTGGAACGATATCGTCCTTGGCTTTTTGTTTCGATGGTGAGGGCAGTAACGAACGCGTTGCCAAAAGATACTAAAATTTCCATTCACACCCACAACGATTTGGGGATGGCGACCGCAACTACCGTCGAATCGTATTTTTCCGGAGCAATACAATTGGAAACAGCGTTAAACGGATTGGGAGAAAGAGCAGGCAATACGAACACATACGAGGTCGCGATCGCGCTTCACAACTGCGGTGTCAGTGTTCCCTTGAATTTCTCGGCGATTTATGAAACATCCAGATTGGTTTCGTATCTATCCGATGTTCCGATCTATGAAAAAGCTCCTTTGATCGGCGAGGATGTGATCTCACACAGATCCGGAATTCATCAGGACGGGGTCGCAAAAACGAGACATCTTGAAAAAGGCGCCTATCGCGCGTTTGACGCAGGATTGATCGGAAGACCCGAAGGAGACAGGATCGAATTTACGAGTCAGTCCGGAAAAAGCGCGGTCTTTTGCATTCTGAGAGATTCCGGAGAGGATATCACGTTGGAACAAGCGGGAGACCTTCAGCCGATTTTAAAAAAAATCTCGGAAGAATCCGGAAAAGGGGAACTCACGTTGGACGAAATCAAATTAGAATGGAATAAGATAAAAGCCATTTCATACAAAACAAACCAGGCTTGATTTTCAAGGAGAGGATTTTTTGACCGAAAGAGACTTCGTAATTCCGTAAAAAAAGAATCTTACAGCGGAAGCGACCGAGCGATCCATAGAGAAACTCAATGAACGCTTCTCTAAGGATCAGCGTTCAAGAGCAGGCTTGGATCAATCGGCCAAAAGTGACGTCTACCGCAAAGAATGAGTGGATCATTTTATATATTCATTTTCAATCATTCTTTAAAAATATATTAAAACGAATGAATATACAATGTATCCTACTTTTTTGTAAAAACATTCATCCAAAGTAGTCGCGATAATTAGAGCGATTGCAATGTTCATTTCTGCGAGCGGATCGTTGCTGTTCTCCAAATACAAAAATGTTTGAAACAAAATAGAGATCAAATCTCGAAACAACGAAGAAAAGGGAACTGCGGTAAATCCAAAATCGTTAAAAAGGCGATCTCAATAGTTTCCTAAAACCCGTCATCTCGGAGTAAAATCAAAAAGGGAGTCGAGAAGGAAGTTGTCCGTATTATCAAACTTTGTCTCCTTAGAAACAAAAAAAACAAGGCAAAGGAGATCCTACAATTAAAGCGAATCTGCGGATTGTGAAAAAGATGGTGATGAAAAGGAATCCCCACCGGCTACACAACGTAAAAGACCGGATGCGGTCTTGGAAGCGCTGGAAAGAGTCGCACCGGTTTCAAAATTGATCTCTAAAGCAACGCTCCCATCCACAAGAGCACTCGTGCTTGTCCAATACGGAATTCCGAACAAAGTACTCCCAGGTGGAAACAGATTCGTCAAAATCGTAGGAGGAGTATAAGCACCCCCCGCTGCACAGGTTTCCGAACTTGATACATTCGTCAGATCGATTCCGTTTGAACAGAAAACCAAAGATTTCAGTTCGGAATGTGTCGGAACTCTCCAAATAAAACTGAAACCGGGAGGAGAATACGCAGTGCACGCATCAAAAGCAGGTCCCGAAGTCAAAGTTCTACCGGCAACACCGCCGTTACACGAATTATCCGGAGAAAAACAGTATGGAAAAAGTCCGGAAGCCGTATCTCCGCAGGAATTGCTTTGTAAATCGAAAGTCTGCCCCAAGGTACATCGCATCCATGTCAGACCAGTTTGTGGAAAGAAGACAGTCTCGCCCCGAATCACAGGATTTCCGATAAAAGGCAAAAGTAATTCCGATGAAAAACCTTCGCTCTCTTCGGGGGTAACCGCACCGCGGAAGTAAGGATTTAAAAAGCATCCGAAATTCAAAACGATAAAACAAAATAACAAATTTCTAATAAACATTTTATAAATCCTAAACATAAATCTGAATTTCCTCAATCTTGAAATCGAACCTTGAGAACTTCCGCACGAGTAAAAACCCTTTCTTTGCCATTGTAAAACAACTTAAATCCGCCTCCATCAATTCGAGTTAGCTTTCCTTTTACGACTTCGCCGGTTTTTAAAAAAATGACCGATTGATTTTTTGAATTTTTGATTTCTTTTTTCCAAACGCGTTCTATTTCCTCGTTTTTTTGGGCAAAAAAACGTTCTTGAAATTCCTCCTTCCATTGTTTTTCATTCTGCTTTACAAATTCTTCTTTGAGTTTAGAAAATTCCGCTTTGGATAATTCTGGCTCTGATTGTTTGAAAGAGGAAGATTTTTTTTCGAAATTCGTATCCAAAGGGTCGCAGATTTCCACGTCGACAGTTTTCCTCGTAACGGAAATCGCAATCCCAAGCAATGTGCTCAAAATCCCGTCGAGCCAGGTGGTTTGAATTCGAACTCGATACGTCTTGTTCGCGTCCGGAAAAATTTCGGAATTCCGCAGTCGATTGATAGGCAAGGAACCGAATAAAAAGTACCACTGAACATTTTTTCCACCCGATTGACAATTTAAAGAAGAATTCTCTTTTGAATTAGACTCCGTTTTGATCTGAGAATTTGCAGCGCTTCCTCCTTTCACAGAATTAAATTCCAAACTCGTACAGGAAGAAATGAAAAAAAGAATGAGAGCAAAAAATCCGATTTGGGAATGAAATAAATAAAAGTATGAGCGATTTGACAAATTCTTCACTTTAAAAGAAACTCCTACTTCAAAAAATAATACAAACCTATAACATTTTTAAAAACAGCTATGAATACCAGTGTTTTTCACAAAGAATCTCCGGATCCCATCCTAAGTTATAATTTCAGCTAACTTTGAGAAAATTCACACCTTGAGCGGTTAAAAAGGCTTTTCGTCCAAATTTAATTTCGCTAAATGAATCTATGCTTCGTAGTCTCCAAACCCCGGCGTTTCATCCTCAAGGTATTTTAAAGTTTTCGTTGATCCAGACCGCATTGGCTTCGCTGGCTTGGAATTTGCCCGAAGAAATGTCTTTTTTAGATCATTCCGAAAGTATGATTTTAGACGCCGGTAAAGACGTAAAACTTGCAGGTTCTCTGAGTAGACAAAAAGGGAAAAAAGCCAAAGGTTTTTTGATTTTTCTCCACGGTTGGGAAGGAAGCATGAACTCGACTTATATTCTGAGAACTTCGAATTACTTTTATCAAAAAGGATACGATATTTTTCGTTTAAACTATAGGGATCACGGAGATACACATCATATGAATCCGGAACCGTTCAACGGAAGTTTAATCGAAGAAACTTATGAAGCGATTCGCAAGGCGACTCAACTTGCGGAAAAAAAAGTTCCGGTCTATACGATCGGTTTTTCCTTGGGAGGAAATTTCGCTCTTCGAGTTGCAAGACTCCACTCTCAAAGCGATCGAAAATTATCCCAACTCAAACACTGTATCGCAATTTCTCCTGCGATTCATCCTAAGGACGCGACGATTCTAATGGATAAAAAATGGATCATAGGAAAATATTTTCTTAAAAAGTGGAAACAATCGATCGGGAAAAAACAAAAACACTTCCCGACCTCGGCGCCTTACGATACAATTTTGAAAGAAAAATCGGTAATGAAGATGACCGAAAAATTTATCGACTCGACGGACGAATTCAACGATATCGATCATTACTTCGGAACGTATACTCTGGGTGAAAAAGAACTTTCGCAGATCTTAATTCCCACTACGATTGTGACGGCAAAGGACGATCCGATCATTCGAGGAGAAAGTTTTCTCTCTTTGCATCCGAATCGAAATGTTCGAATTTTCATTCAAGACTTCGGCGGTCACAACGGCTTTTTAGAAAATTGGAAGGGATCGTGTTGGTATTTTCACGTTTTAGATGAGATTTTTTCCGATACGTAGTATTCGCGTGAAAATGATCTGTCCCTCACTTCTCTAATATGATATCCGCGAAAAGACTGCAGAACGGAACAAACGATATCGGCAAATAAAGCGGACTCCTCATTGAAAAAGAAACGACAAAGTTCCCTGAGGCAACCCCTACTGGCTCAAATTATTTCCAGATAATGCCAGTAAAGTATTTACTTCCGCAAAAGAATCATTGGATTTTCCCGAGTTCACATTTCCTTCACAAGTCGAGCTCAGAAATACAACCGCAATCGTCAACAAACCGATTTTCAATTTCTGAACGATCCATTTTACTCTTTTTTTTACGAAACCAAAAATGAAGTCGGTCCGTTTCGACTTACGATTCCTAATGGTGGGATTGAGGCTGCCCTAGATAAAGATCGTATAGAATTGCCTGGGAAAACATACACGTATCGTGTTGAAGCGGTGGATCATGCTGGCAACGTATCACCGAGCAAAACCGTTACATACCAGAACCCAAGTGATTGCGGTTATCAGACAACTCCTAAACGTATCCGTTTTGCGACTCTCATTGTAGAGCCAAACGATGCATCTGCTACACCTATCAATCCTACTGATATTGCACAAATGATAACAGGAGTGGGTGGTGAGTTTAACTCATCCGGAATAGTTCAATACTTAGATGAAGTTTCTACGGGACCTATATTTTAGATCCAGTCTATATTTCTCCGGAAGCCATTCGATTGCCGGAACCACTTCGAAAAAACGGATCCATCGGTTATTGTCAAAACGTGAATAGCGGCGGTGATCTTGAAGACTCTGGATCCAATTGCGATCTTGACAAAATTTTCAATCATGCGATTGCATCGTCCGGATTGAATGAATCGGATTATGACAATTTCCTCATTTTTACCAGCCAAATGTATTCTTCAACGGCTAACAGAAACAGATCCCATGTAACTCTTGTGGATAATTTGAGTCGTCTTCGAAGAATTAGCATCCATGAGGTAATGCACTTAGTTGGCGGACTAACGGTACATTCGGGAGGAGGCTGGCATTGTCCTGGGATGCCGGAAACCCTCAGTATTCCGATCAGCTACGTTAACAACAGACCTTTTGCAAAAGTTGGTGCAAATCCAGACGATCCGATGTTTGGCTGTGGGAATACACTCTATGATTACCTTGATTTCTACAGTGTATTAGGGGCTGGAGATGTAAATACTTACCATATTCCAGCGTATTTAAAGATGATCAAAGGATTTTTGAGACCCGAACAAACCGCAACTGTCTCGTATCAAAACTATCCGAGCCATTCTACGCTGACGTTAGAAGCCGTGGAAACAAGAACCTCCGGACTCAAACAAATTTTGGTTCCGATTGGTAGAACCAATACAAGCACACTCAAAGGTTCCGTTCTATCTTTAGAGTATCGGACTCTCCGAGGATTCAATGCCGATCCAAGATCTTCTTGGCCGCCGGTGCAAGGGGTACAGATTCGATTGATTCCTACTCAAGGTTCGTTTTCAGGTTCCGGCAATCTAAGCAATGCGATGGAAACAATTCTTATGGGAACAATCCCAACAAACAGTGGAACCACGCAACCTTTCCACTACGGTGACATTCGAATCGAAGTTTTACAGGGTGATACCGAATCTGCTAGAGTGAAAATTTCCAGATATTAATCCCAAACGGAAGATAACTCAAACTACAATAGGATCCTCCTCGATCTTATTGTAGTTTTGAAGAAAAGATTTTGAACAGAAATTAGATTTGTGTAGATTCAGATCTATTTCTTACCTTAAAATGGTTTTTCCTAATGGACTATCCAATCCTTGGAATTCTTTAAGAAACATTTACTATTCATTATATAAAGCCAGCTCAAATAAGTTTTATATCGTTATAAACTTTTTTCATATTATGAATTTAGTTTATTTCCTGATTTTATCATCTCTTTTACTTTTTTGATTTTTTACAATTAGATATCTATTTTCTCCTATCTTGAATGATTCCATTGTTATTTTTTATATTAAAAATAATTTGATAAGTTTATTATATAAAAATAGGAATCAAACATATTTCGAATACAGCGTAAACCTCGCTGGCTCTGAAACTTCCCTGGAAAATTTACAAAACTTTGTCCAAATATTCAAACAGACTGAAAAATAGAACCGTTCGCATATACAAGATTCCATTGAATTCGCATCCAACCGGAATGATTGAAAATGACTCGAATGGATCATTCCAAATTTCCATTTGTATTCTGAAAGATCGCGACTTCTTGAACACCCCACCTTTTTTGTTTGATCCCAAACTTTTACGTCCGAAAAGACCATTCTACCGTTGTAAGAGTTCCCACAAATTTCCTTTTACAACGAAACCCGCCGCAGGGATACGGAGGGCCTGGTCCTTGAGTTGTCCCTCGGCCGCATAACAAAAACTCAGTGACTTTTCTTCGCCCCGGACGGATGGCAGGACCACGAGCTACTGGATATCCCGGAAAAATCACAACTCAAGGACCGAGCGGGACTCCGCGAGCCCGGAGCAGCCCGACCCTCCGCTGTCAAACGAATCGCGTTCACTTACGAACTTCTCCCGGAGGGTGCGGCCCAAACCGTTCTGCGAAAAGGAGTTCCCACAAAAAGAATTGCAAACTCCCCCGCGCTCCCAAAATGGAAACCAGAACACCCAAATCACTAAACAGTTGTTCAATTCATTCTCAGAGAGAAGGATTTACAACGAGGTATAAAAATGTCAAACGCCTATGTTATCGATGCAGTTCGCACCCCGCGTGGAAAAGGTAAAAAAAGAGGAACCCTTGCGTCCATTCACCCTCAAGAACTTTCCGCAGCCACCTTAACCGCCATCCAGGAAAGAAACGGCATCAAACCGGAGATCGTTGAAGAAGTTGTGATGGGATGCGTTTCGCAAGTGGACGATCAGGCCGCTTGTATCGCACGTTATGCGGTCATGGCCGCACTTTGGCCAAACTCGGTTCCCGGTTATACAGTCAATCGTTTTTGCGGTTCCGGTCTTCAAGCCGTAAACAACGCAGCCAATCACGTTCAATCCGGTTCCATGCAAATCGCTCTCGGTGGAGGTGTTGAATCCATGTCCCGCGTAAAAATGGGAGCCGATATGAACGGTAGAGATTTTAATATCGGAAATCCGAAGATTCAAAAACACTACAATCTCGTTCCTCAAGGAATCTCCGCGGATCTCATCGCCACTAAGTTCGGAATTTCTCGTGAAGAAGCGGATCGTTTTGCGGAATCCTCTCAGATCAAAGCCGAAAAAGCGATCAAAGCAGGTTATTTCAAAAAGTCCATCATTCCCGTAAAGACGGAAGACGGAACGATCGTCGATTCGGATGAAAACCCGAGAATCGAATCCACATTCGAGTGGCTTTCCGATCTCGGTCCCGTTTTTAAAACAATCGGCGAGAAAGAGTTAGACGCAATCGCTCTTAAGTCTTATCCCGAAATCCAAAAAATCAATCATATCCACACTCTTGGAAACTCCTCCGGTATCGTCGACGGAGCCGCTTCGGTTCTCCTCGCTTCCGACGAGGGAATCAAGAAATACGGCCTAAAACCGCGCGCTCGGATCGTTGCAATGGCTTCTACCGGAGAGGATCCGACGATCATGTTAACCGGTCCGGTTTCCGCTTCTAAAAAGGCCCTTGCGATGGCGGGTTTAAAACCGGAGGATATCGATATTTGGGAAATCAACGAAGCGTTTGCGTCCGTTGTTCTTTATACACAAAAATCACTCGGAATCCCTTCCGAAAAAATCAACGTAAACGGCGGCGCGATCGCTTTAGGTCATCCTCTTGGAGCAACGGGCGCAATTCTCCTCGGAACTGCGTTAGACGAACTGGAAAGAAGACAACAACGTTATGCATTAATGACCCTTTGTATCGGTGGTGGTATGGGTATCGCTACGATCATCGAAAGAATTTAATTTTTTGACACCGGGTCGATTTCCGGCCCGGTGTTTCCGATTATCCCCTATTTCATTCCTTATCTTTTAACATTTGTTCCTATTTTCTTTTTTTCTTAAAATAAGTCAAAAAATTATATCCTCGCCGGTTATTCATTGAGAAGCAAAGACGGCGCGCACAAAAATTTTTTCTTTTGAACTACGGAACTATAAGATGGAAGACATTACTTTAGCTCAGATTATCTTTGATAAGATCAAAAAAGAGAACGAGAACTTTCAGTTGCCGACAAACACGGATTTGTTCTATCATTTCCGCTCTACCTTAAATCTTTCGGAAAAGAAATTCACCAAAATCCTGAACTTTCTAAAAGATTCGAATTGTATTTTCATTTTGAATCTTAAAAAACAAAATCCGAACTTCTCCGTTCCCGGTTTGGACGCGTATGTGATCGCGGATTCCTATATCACTGATAGACTTTTTGCAAAGTTCCAAAAAGATCTGGAACTTCAGTACAACGCGATTTATAGCAAATCCCTCGGTTATCAGCAGATTCTCGGAAAAGTTTTGGATGAAATTACAAGAATTCAAAACCAGACCGTTTTGGAACTTTTTTCCTTTTGTGTTCTTTTAGAAGATATCAAAAAGATGATGAAAGCAAATCAGAAACAATACGAAGAATCCAAACGGATCGCAACTCTTAAAGAAATGATTCGTGATTCCGAAGTTCCTCTTTCATTCAACCCGGATCGCAATTACAATTCCGCAAAACCGGTCCCCATTTCTATGATTTACGATCCGGATACCTCCGAAATTCAGGAAGAAACAAATTCAGAGGATTCCAAATCCAAGACGAAAACAAAATGGGATTTGATGGCGGAACTATATTCGGTTTCGTTTCTTTTAAGAATTCACTTTAGAAAAAAAGAATATACGATCATTCAGCAACTTCTGCTTTCTTCTAAGATCAAGGCCGCCGAGGATTTAAAAATGGTGGTCGTCAACTGTTCCAGTCTCCTTTCTCAAACCGCTTTAGAAACCAAACTCGGAACGGAGTTGAGCAATCTTCATGACTTGGCGATGAAAAAACTTTTAGAAGAAGTAAAATCTCCGATCTTCAACGATCTGGAATTGGTCATCTAATCCTAAAAAAATCGTCACGTATTCGATTTCAGATTCCTTCGGCGATTTTTTTGCCATCTACCGGGGAATCGATTCCCCTTATAAATTACAAAAACTTGATAGTGTCCGTAAAGTTTCGCACAAATGAGAACTTGAGAAGAGCTCACCTCAGTTGTAATAGCCAAAATAAGATCTGACACTCCGTGTTCCTGTTGATTACGAAAATTGTAAGTTGTCGAGATACTTATTCTTAGCTAATTCCTTCGTGTCAAGAAAAGTCTGGAATGGAGTTTTGAGGGTGTCAGCTACATTGTGTAAATGACTTGTGACTAACCAAAAAGTAACAAGGATAAAGCAATATGAGCAAACCAAAGAATCGAGCTGAAGAACTTCTCGATGAGTTAATCAAAGGTAAGACCCCGGAAGAGCTGATCGGAAACGAAGGACTCTTAAAACAACTCACCAAATCGCTTGTTGAACGAGCGATGGAAGGAGAGATGACACATCACCTTGGATATGAGAAGAACGCCTCGACTGGCAATAACTCAGGCAATTCTCGAAATGGAAAAAGTAGCAAAAAGCTCAAAGGAGACTTTGGCTCTATCGATTTGGAAGTTCCTCGAGATAGGAACGGAAGTTTCGAACCTCAGATCATTCAGAAAGGACAGACACGCTTTACGGGATTCGATGAAAAGATCATCTCGATGTATTCTCGTGGAATGACAACTCGAGAAATTTCCGGACATCTCAAAGAAATCTACCAAGTTGAAGTTTCAGCGGATCTAATATCTCAAGTAACGGATTCCGTAATGGAAACGGTGATCGAGTGGCAGAACCGCCCCTTGGACAAAGTGTATCCGATTCTCATTATGGATGCGCTGATCGTGAAGGTAAGAGATGGCAATCACGTCGTGAACAAAGCCTTTTATTTGGCTTTAGGAATCAATCTACAGGGCACAAAGGAGATTCTTGGGATCTGGGTAGAAAGAACCGAAGGAGCAAAGTTCTGGCTTCAGATTTTAACCGATTTAAAGAATCGAGGAGTCGAAGATATTTTAATCGCTTGTGTCGACGGACTAAAAGGATTTCCGGATACGATCATATCAGTCTTTCCTAATGCACAAGTTCAGCTTTGTATCGTTCATATGGTGAGGAATTCTTTGAAATGGGTTTCTTACAAACAGAAGAAAGAGTTGGTAATCGACCTAAAGGCCATCTACAAATCTCCATCGGAAGAGATCGCAAAGAAAAGCCTTGATGATTTTTCTGCCAAGTGGGACAGTCAGTATCCGATGATCAGCAAGTCCTGGAGAAGTAATTGGGAATCGGTGATTCCTTTTTTGGCTTACCCACCTAATATTCGTAAGGCGATATACACTACAAACGCTATCGAATCTATGAATATGGGTCTAAGAAAAATAATCAAGAATCGGGGATCCTTTCCTACCGATGAGGCGGCAGTCAAGCTTCTCTATTTAGCGTTGAATAATATGTCTAAAAAATGGACCATGCCGATTCAAGATTGGGGAAAAGCAATGAATCAGTTTTCAATTATTTTCGGAGATCGATTGAAATTAGATTCGTTTTAAAGAAAGTTATTTACACAGTATTCATGACACTACCTACTTTTTTGTTCCCCACTTAGTTGATGCAACATGCCTGAGGCGAGCAGTGGCTAACATGAGAGCGGACTTCCCATCAGGAAAGGCTCCTACGACCTTTGTTCTTCTCTTGATCTCTTTGATGATTCTTTCTAATGGATTGTTGGTTCGGATCTTTCTCCAATGCTCGGAAGGAAAATCCATATAAGAGAGAGTTTCTTCGATTCCATCGGAGATGACTTTAGCTGCTTCCTTCAATTTCATTTCAGTCAAGCGTTCAGTCACGGAGCTGGCTTTCTTCAAAGCTTCTTCTTTGTTTTCCTGAGAATGAATCGCTTTCAACATTTGTGAAATCACTTTAAAGGAACTTCTTGGAGCCTTTCCAAATACATTCCTGTAGAAATGAACGATACACCTCTGCCATTTCGATTCTGGAAAGAAGTAAGGAATCGATTCCACTAAGCCTAAACATTTGTCTGAGATAATTAAGTTCACTCCTCTGAGTCCCCGGTCCTTAAGATGTTTTAGGAACGCTTGCCAACTCTCTTTGTCTTCTCTGGCTCCTTCCATCGAACCAAGAACTTCTCTGTAACCTTCTGAATTAACCCCTATGGCTACGAGAATCGCTACGTTACGAACTTCTCCACCCCAAGACTTCTTCAAGTAAAGTCCGTCCAGGTAAACGTAAGGATATTCGTCAGTAAGCGGACGGATTCTCCATTCGTCGATTTGAACAAAAACTTTTTGGTTGAGTTTGCTGATCGTTGAAGGTGAGACCTTGGTTCCCCAGAGGCTTTCGGTAATGTCCTCGACTCTCCGAACTGAAACTCCCGCGAGATACATCTCCATGAGAGCTTCTTCTACCGAACTCTCCCGTCGCTTGTATCGATCGATGATCGCCGACTCAAACGGAATTGTTCTTAGTTTGGGAACTTTTAACTTTACTTTTCCCGCTTTTGTTTCGAAGTTTCTATTATACGAACCCGCTCTTGTAGCTACTCGATCCGGGCTTCTCTCATACCTCGAGGCTTTGCAGAGTTTATCCGCTTCCTCATCTAAGAGAGCGTTCAGCGTTTCTTCCACTGAACCTCTTACGAGTTCGCTCAAGTCTTTCTTGAGCTGGGTCTCATCCACTTGGATTACTTTCAAGTGTGCTTTTTCTTCTTCTGCCCTCATTGGGGGGTTCTCCTTTTTCTTGAATTTGCTCATTACAAACTCAATCGGCAAGGAGAGCCTTCTCTTTGATTCTTAAATGTGCGAAAGATTGAGGACGTTATCAAAAACTTAAAATTTCCGCAGATCCAAATCAAATTGTATCTTGATAAGAATTTGCTTTAAAGCCCGCTTTACGCGAGGAACCCGGCCATTCTCTTCTACGCCCTAAATTCAGAGTGATACTTTTACTCAGATCTTAAAATAGATTTTTCTTTGATCTAAAAAACTCAAGATTCCCCACCAAAAAAAAAGATGAATCAGCGCATAAGCCAATGACGCATCGGTCGCGTTCAAAACCAAAATCAATTTAGAATAAAAAAACGTTTTGATACTGATTGTTTTTCCGTTGGATCCGTTGAGAGTCCATAAATTGAAAAATCTCGCCAAAATTCCGGAACCTACAAAAACCAAGATGGCGTTTTTTCCAAACACAAGAAAAGGTTGAAATACGGTTTCTAAAATCCGACTCTCTGCGTTTTTTGATCGAGCCCGTTCTTCGCAAATCGCAAAAAATCCCAGACAACAAAAGGCAAGACCCGCGGTAAAGAGCGCATAACTTCCGGTCCACAAGCTTTTGTTCATGGGCAAAAATCCGTCCCAAATAAGACCGAACACAACCAAAAAAATACCACACACAAACAATCCTCCGATTCCTTTTTTAGAATCGAATTCTTTTGTAAAAATTGAGAACAAGATGAGACCGCAAAACACACCAAAAATCGAACTCGCAAGCGCGGGAATGCTGCTAAAAAAACCTTCCGGATCCCAGGTTTTCGAAAATTTCCAGAGATGTGCTTCTCCGAAAATTTCCCGATCCAACCACGCACCGATTTCTTTTCCGGGTTCCAAGGAAAGTTCCGTCGCTCCGGGAGGAATTACGTTTAAAAGAAGCCAAGTATGAATTCCTAAAATCGGAATCAATACAAAGAGAATTTTTTTTCCCGGAAAAAGAATATAAAAAGATGCAACAATCCAATATACGAATGCGATTCTCTGCAATACTCCCGGGATACGCAGGTTTCCAAGCGACCATTCCCCGAAAAAATTGAGAAACAATCCGAGCCCGAATAAAATCAAACTTCTTGTAAAAATTCGAAACCAAAGCTTCCATTTATCTAAAATTACTTTAGAATAGAATGATATTGGAATGGACGCTCCCACTGCGAATAGAAAAAAAGGAAACACCAGATCGGTGGGTGTACACCCGTGCCACTTTGCGTGTTTTAAGGGGGGATAGATCGCTGACCAAGATCCCGGGTTGTTTACAAGAATCATCCCTGCGACCGTCATTCCTCGAAAAAGATCCAAGGAGAGAATTCTACCTTTTTGATTTGTATGATTTTCCAAATTTAAATCCAACCGTTCTCTAAACTCGTAAATAGATAGAACTCTACGAAAACAAATAACGTAAAAACTCTAAGAATATACTTTAAAAATCTGGTCCAAACGAATTTTTTCCCCGTTTTCCAGAACTGCAAATTCCTCTCGATTGACGGAGATAAGATCCCGAATGATTGTCTTTACCCTTTTTCGGGTTTCCTTTCCTTCTTCAAACAATTCAAGAATTATCGTTCTTTTTCGAATTGCGGTCTCTTCCAGACGATCATACAGCTCACAGGAAATCGGGATATATTCTTTCATAAACGAATTCTAAATTCTAATTTGATCGATTTTACCAAAGCGACCGATGAAATTCGGTAAATCCATAAACGTCTTGAAAGACAATTTCCTTTCCTTCCGCCGTTTTGAATTTTCCAGTAAATTTTCCAACAAACTGACGAAAATACAATTTGGAAAAGACTAGATTCATTTTATCCTTTCGCTCTCCTTCGGGCACAAACTTAAGTTCGACCAATCCTTCCTCATCGTAAATTCTCCAAGATTTGTACGGATCTTTCTGAGAGAAATCGAAAATCAATCGAGGAACCCTCTGTCTTTTATTGTCGATCCAATATGCGTTTTCCGAAAAGAACGACTCGTTAACTAACGCGGCAAAGTTGGCCCCGATCGAGGTTTTATCGGGAAGAATCGAACTAAATGCGGCCCAATACCAATTGGTTTCTCTTCTTAAAAAACCTCCGGACCAATCGTAAAGAATCGTTGTCTCTTTCGGATCGAACACAAGAGGCCGATCCTGAAAGGAAAGTTCTATGGATTTCAGAATGAGCGGAGAACATTTTTCCGTAAACGTCCAATGTGTCGGCTCGGAAGGATTTAATACCCGCAATGGGGAATGTGTTTTCAATCCATAGTCCGCCGCAAACTTAAAACGAAGCTTTTTTCCCAAAAAGCCATCCGCAAAAAGTTTGCCGTTGGAATGGGACTTGTCGATCGTAAGAAAGGAAGAGCCTTTTTTAAATTGGATCTTGTACTCGTCCGGATTTGCCGGAAACTTCAACCCACGTCCAAGATCCAATCCCTTTGTATCAAACTCATAGAGAATCCCGTCTTTATAATGATAAAGATAGGTGAACACGTTATACGCGTAGCCCAGACTGACCGTGGCAAAACCGATCAAAAATTCTTTCGTGATAATTCCAATATAATTGAATCTTTTAAAAGCAAAACGCTTCTTGAATCCGCGAATTTCTTTCCCAAAAAAATCTAGAAGTTGAAATTCTTTATAATTGAATTCAACCGGATCATCGAAAACCCCGTAATTGACTTTGTTCTCGGAACCTATAATTTTCATCTCGATCGGGTAAGTTATGGGAGAATCCTCAAAAAGCAATGGAAATATAAAGCTTGCGGCAATTTCGCTTTACATTTCCATTTTTCAATCCACCATTGGGCATACCAAGTGTTCCAAAAAGAAACCTATGGCAGAAGCGCAAAGCCAGAAATCAACGAATCTTGACGAAGCCGATCTTAAGATTCTCAAATCCAAAAAGACTTCCCGGGAACTTTCCACTCTTCTTTATCGCGTTTTATACAGAACGGACGAAGTAAGACAGGGCACGATCAAGGTTCTCAAAGAAACCTTGCTCCGAACTCATACCAATCACCCCGAATTATTTCCGATTTTGGACCGAACCAAATTTTGCAAAGATATGATAAATCTTTACAAAGCATCCACGAATCTTTCCTCGGATAAATTGGAATTGTTTTTTAGCGCGGTCCACGCTTCTTTCCAAAACGAGATCCGCTATATGGTAGGCAAGTCCACTCAGTTTTCTTTCGATATCATTTTTCTGGTGATCGAAACGATATTAAACGAAATGACCCTTCCCGAAAACGAACGATCCGTAAATATGAAGGACAGAGAAAACATTCTTAAAAATTTCAAAGCATACAACGATCTTTCTAAAATTTTCAACAAGATTGGGAACACAAAGGTGGTGATCGATAAAAAGGACGATATAATCACCGAAATCTCCTTCATACATAAGGATATTACGATCATCTCCATTGAGAGTATGTTTCGACATATTCTGGCTCAGCTTTTACTTTCAAAAAAATACAATTGCGGGAATTTGATCGAGAAATGGGCTCAAGAATACGGCATGGAAGACAACGTCGCTTCGATGAAACGTGTCATCGCGGAAGCGACTCCGCTGACTGAATTTAGGCTACAGTTTACGAATGCTGTAAAGATTTTAAAGGATGAGAACGAATTAGATCTTATGTTTTTGAGAACCCTCGCGAACTATTATGCGTCCTGGGTGACTCAGGTTTCAGAACAGATTCCGTCTTAATCTTAGAATATTCAAAAAATAGAATATTCTAAGATTTTTGAGATTTTTTTTTAACTCAATCGTTTCAAAGACACACTCAGAGAATAGACCGCGACAGCTAAAACGATATGGAACAGATCCACGTTCAAAATCGGTCCTCTAGATCCGGTTGTTCCTATCACAAGTCCCGCTAAGATAAACAGAATCGCACCTAAAATTCCGTAAAGCGCGGCTACTTTATTTCCGCCCGAATTTTTTCGAATACAGGCAAAGATCGCCGTGGCCATTGCAAGTCCTCCCAAAATCGTAGATAAAAGAGGAAACGGGATCACGTATGCGAAGGCGATATAAATAAGAAACAAAATTCCCGCGATTGGATAAAGGGATTTTTTTTCCAGTTTTTTGATCCCGAGATGATAAAACGCCGTTCCGATCAAAGGCACTCCCACAAAACCGGAGAGCCCGACCGCAAAACGATAAACCGGATCCAAAATTCCGATTCCTAAAAAATGAATCGTTCCCAGCCCCGCAGAGATTCCGATCACAAAAAATCCGAGAAAACCCGCCGATCTAGGATAAGAACTCGAGTTTCTGATCTGAAGAGCGACAAAAATGGAAACAACGCTTAGAATTAAATCCGAAAAGACTGTACTCAATTGCATGGTGGATGATTGTTACACCGGAAATGAAATTGGCAAACCTTTCCTTTCTCCCGAGTGAAAAAAGAGCGAACGAATTCTAAATTACTTTTACCCGTAAACGATGATTTTTCATCTTGGAAATCGCTCTTTTCATTTCAAAATCGTCCAAAGTAACAAAAGGACTTATTATGCCGCAAACAGTACTGGATCAATCCGTGACTCTCAACAATGGAGTTATGATGCCGATTTTCGGACTTGGTGTATGGAAAACAAAATCAGGAAAAGAATGCACCGAAGCGGTGCTTGCAGCTCTCGAAGCAGGATATAGACATATCGATACCGCAAAAATTTATGCGAACGAAGAAGACGTCGGCAAGGCCATTCGAGAAAGCGGAATTGCAAGAAAGGAAATTTTTATCACAACCAAACTCTGGAACGCGGATCAAGGAAAAGATAAAACGCGCAAAGCCCTAGAATCCAGTTTGGAAAAATTGGGAATCGACCAAGTGGATCTGTATCTCATTCATTTTCCCGTAACCTCAAAAAGGTTGGAATCTTGGAAAGAATTGGAAAAAGCGTATCATGATAAACTCTGCAGAGCGATCGGGGTCAGCAATTTTATGATTCCACATTTGAATGAACTTCTCAAAGAATCGGCCATCACACCCGCCGTCAATCAAGTAGAATTTCATCCGTTTCTCAATCAGGTCGACCTATTGAATACCTGTAAAAAACATAAGATTCAACTCGAAGCTTACAGCCCCCTCGCACACGGTCAAAAGATCGACGACCCGCAAATCAAGGAAATCGCAAAAAAATACTATAAAACCCCCGCTCAGATTTTGATCCGATGGGCGATTGAACAAAATATAGTTGTCATTCCGAAATCTACGAAGAAGGAAAGAATCATCGAGAATTCAAAGGTGTTTGATTTTAAAATTTCCGATCAAGATATGACAAAATTAAACGGACTCGATGAAAATTTTAGAACCTGTTGGGATCCCTCTGAAGTGGACTGATTCAAAATAAAAACTGAATGAGTCGCTAACGATCAGAACACCCACAAAATCAATGTCTCTAAACAAAATTGAGAACGGTCTTTTGATTTGAAAAAATTTAGATTCCTCTCTTGGATGGAATCGATTGTCCCTACAATTTAATTTTTCTGAAAATGGGATTGACGCGGACTTCAAGTCCATTTTGCAATAGAATGGGTGGATTTTGTTTTCAAAAGTTTTAAAAACACTTTCAAAAAAACTAAATCTGAGCGCGAAGCATCAAACGTTTTACGAGCATGGTAGCGTAAGAGCCGGACGGAAGTTGAAACGAAACCCTCATCTTTTTTCTTTGGGAATGAAGTTCGTCCTCTTCTGGATCCTCTATTTTAAAATCTTTAGGGATCACTCGTATGTTTCTGTCAAAAGAATTCATTCTTATTTTTGGAAAAGGCGAGGTATTCAAAACGGATTTTTGCAATCCCCAGCGATTTAAAATGGAATCTAAAAGATAGATTTGATTTTTAGAATATTCTAAATTTTGAATTCCAGGAACTCCTGGAACCAGAAGTTTGGAATCAGACGCAAACGATCGTATCGCGGATTCTCCCGGAAAAAAAAGCGGACCCGTTTTTGTTTTGATCCAGACCCCGGAAGATTTCTCAAAAAGAAAAAATTCGGAAACAAACTCGTTCCAAATCAAAGACTGCATCGAAGAAAGAAGCATCAATAATTCCTCTTCTGGAAAAAGAAGAATTAAATTTCCATAGGTTTGTTGTGACGTCCGTTTTTCTTTTTTGAGAATGGAAAAAATTCTGCTTTCCAATTTACTCCCAGCCAATCGTTCGCAAGCGCTCCAATTCCCCCACGCGGCTTGGAGATTTTTTTTACGATCCCTTGCCTGTTTTTTTTCACCGGGATATACATCGGTCAAAAGGAGTTTCAGACAAGTTTCTGCGTCACCTTGCAAATAAGGAAAAATAGGAAGTCGGAACTGCGCATGAAACCGACTGAAACGTTGAGAATCATAGTAGTTGATAAATCCGTTTTTAGAAATTTTTGCAAAATTCTCCCGGATAAAATTGATTTCTCTTTCGACCAAATTTCGAAGTGTAAGCACAAATCGATTTCCAAGATTCGCCTCCGGACTCAAAGGCTTTTCACTCAATCCTACTGTTTCAATTTGTAGGAACTCGGACAATGCATGAGGAACACGCAGTGGTTTTTGAGAAGCGATATATTGAGATGTAGTTGCGTGTCGGTCCTTTTTTCCCGCGTAACCAATGTCGGAAAGAGAAACACCGGATTCTTTAGCGATCCTGAGGAGGGCATCGATCGTATTCCAACCGGATTTCCGAAGTCGGAAAACCGTCCATTTCCCAGATGTTTGAATCCATCGGGAATCCAGAATTTCTTCGACCTGAAAGTCTTCCGGATTCTGCTTGAGATCATAGACCAAAAATCCGCTAAATGGATGCTCCGACACGAATTCCAGACTGTAGGAATTCCCCTCAAGAACAACCTGGAAATATGAAAAAAATCTTGACCAAAAGCAACGGATCGAAGACTAATAGTTTAAGTTTAAAGTATTATGGGAACTCACCACAATGGAAACGACCGAGAAAAAGCGGTTCTGAATGCCTTTATTAAGCTTAGCCGTTGTTCCGACTCAATCCGCCAATTAGAGGAAAAAATTTTTACGAAAAACGGACTCACCAGTGGGCAGTTCGGTTGTTTAGAAACCCTTTACCATATTGGTCCTTTGTGTCAAAAGGAAATCAGTCAAAAAATATTCTCCTGCGAAGGAAATATCACTCAAATCATAGACAATCTCGAAAAGAGAAATCTTGTAACCCGGATTCGAAGCAAAGAGGATCGTCGCTATATTATCATTCACCTCACACCGGAAGGGAATGCTCTCGTCCAAACTGTTTTTCCGGAAATTCTCCAAGCACTGCTTCGCAAATTCGATCCGTTGTCGGAAGAACAATTGGTAAACCTTGGGAATTTCTGCAAAGGAATCGGTTTGAAAGCAGTATAATTTCATCCTTTGAGCTATATACTTTAATTATGAATCATTTACTATCAAATCAGGTGAACTTTCGATTTTTAGACGGGGAGTTCCCACACTTCAGAAAGATCACAGCGAGGTTCAAAGTTACGGAAACCGCTCTCATATACTTTATGAATAAATCATCTAACATTAAAAGTTATCAAAAGATAATTTTGGAATCATTTTAGGAGGAAATACAAATGCTTCAAAGATTTTTTAAAACGGATTCGGATCTCGGATCCCTCATTCTCAGGGTAGTTGCAGGAATCGTAATGTTCCCGCACGGGGCGCAAAAACTTTTAGGTTGGTTTGGCGGTTACGGCTTTGCAGGAACGATGGGTTATCTTACCAACGTAGGAATTCCTACACCGATCGCATTTTTGGTAATCATCGGCGAATCCATAGGTTCAATCGCATTGATTTTCGGTTTTTTCACAAGACTTTCCGCTCTCGGGATTGGGATCATCATGATCGGAGCAGCCCTCGTTCATGCACCGAACGGATTTTTTATCAACTGGGCGGGCACCCAGCAAGGAGAAGGATATGAATATCATATTCTTTTCATTGCAATCTCCGTAGTTCTTTTTATCAAAGGCGGCGGAAAAGCCTCTGTCGATTCTTTAATCGAAGAAAAACTCGATTAAAACAATGTCTCTTCCGGATACCGTGGATCATTCATTCACGGTTTTCCGGAGAGAATGATAATTTAAAAATATCTATTTCTTCTTTTTTTTAACCTTGCCCGCAGTTTTCTTTTTGGATGGGGAATTTTTTATTTTTCCGAGAAGATTCACGATTCCCCATTTTTTTTCGAATTTGAAACTGAGGATCTCCTTTTCTTTCACGGGCACAAAAGACATCGCCCTTTCGGACAAAGCGGTAATTGTCAAACTCGGATTGACTCCGAGGTTTGCAGGAATCATCGAACCGTCACAGACCATCAGATTTTTATAACCATAAACACGGTTTTGAAGATCGATCACGCCTTCCTCCGGGGATTCCGATATATTACAACCACCTAATATATGTGCGGTAGTGGGAATATCCAAAAGGGCTTCGTTAATACTACTCCTTGCCACCCCGTTTGTAATTTTAGCAAGCCTTCTCGCAAATTCGTTTGCAACCGGAATATAAGTTGGAATTTTTTCTCCGCTTTCTTGAGTGGAAGAAAGAGTTCTTTTAAAAGGCCAAATCCATCTTCTCTTACGAACGATCTCGATACTGTTATCCACCGTTTGCATCACAAGAAGAATGATAGTCCTTCTTGCAAATCCGATCGGATTCAACAAGCTGATGCTGTTCACGGGATGTTTGAAAACTTCTATCAAAAAACGAAGTTGTCGCGGAATACTCCCTCCGCCGTCCACAAGCACACCTGCAGCCAGACCGTTCATCGCGTCCGCTCCGTCCGAATAACGAACCGGTTCTATATGAGTGTGTTCATCCGGAAACACACTCGAAGTGATCGCGATACCGTGCGAAAGATCAGCGCCTTTATCTTTCAAAGTAACTCCAATCAAAGACTCGCTGTTTGTCCGGACGATTTGTCCCAATCTTTTGGAAAGTTTCGGCAGGAACCCGTCTTCCTTCATCTTGAGAAGCAAACCTAACGTTCCAAGTACTCCCGCCGAAAGGATCACACCCTTCGTTTTATACACATGTCTTGGAGATCCGAAAAACGAGGTCGTTTTCTCAGTATGAATTTCATAACCTTCGGAACCGTCTTCGTTGATAGGAATCAATTGAGATACTTTTGTTTCCGGAAGAATCGATGCTCCTGCTTTTTCCGCAAAATAAAGATAATTTTTATCCAGAGTGTTCTTTGCATTGTATCTGCAACCTACCATACAACCCCCGCAGTCGTTGCAGGAGTTTCTTTCCGGGCCCTCTCCTCCAAAAAAAGGATCCACCCCATTTTTTCCAAAATGAACCCCCACCGGCGTTTTTTGAAACGTATCTTCGATACCGAAGGTTTTTGCCGTCTCCAGCATATACTTGTCCGATGCCCAAGTTTTCGGATTTTCAACTACTCCAAGCATCTTCTTTGCAAGTTCGTAAAAAGGAAGTATGGATTTCTTTCCTCCCATCTTTTGAACGAGCGGTTTTTTCCAAAACGGCTCCGGAGGGACATACAACGTGTTCGCGTAGACAAGACTTCCCCCGCCGACCCCAGCTCCGCTTAACACCATAACATCGTTGAGAAAGGTAATTCTTTGAATTCCAAAACAAAAAAGTTTCGGAAACCAAAGAAACCTTCTTAAATTCCAGTTTGTTTTAGGAAACTCGGAACTTTTCCAGCGTTTACCAGATTCCAAAACAGCGACCTTATACCCTTTTTGTGCAAGACGAAGCGCGGATACGCTTCCCCCAAATCCGGAACCGACTACGATATAATCGTAATCATAGATGATTTCTTTTTTTTTCGAAGATGATTCTGAGTTCATTTGTAGTCCTATCTAAGATTCAGTGGTTTAGAATTTTTTATTTCCTGCAAAAGAAAAGTCAAAATTCAATCCGTTACTCATTTCTCAACTTTATCTTCCGTTTTATCAATCGATAGAGACATGTTTTAAAAAACGTTTTGAATTTTTAGAACCCCTCTTTCTTTCCGCTTGATTAAATCGCTTCTTTTTCTATATTTGAGGAATGAGTTCCGCAGTGATCCATTCTGAAGAAGAACGAAAATTTTATGTCGTTACCGACGGAATCGAATCTCATCTCTTTTATAGAAATCAAGATGAAGCTTGGGATTTAATTTCCACCTATGTCCCTCACGAACTCAGAGGAAAGGGAATCGCTGCCGACCTAGTAAAAACAGCTTTAGATAAGGCAAGATCTCTCGATAAAAAGATCATTCCGAGTTGTTCGTATGTGATTTCTTTTTTAGGAAGACATCCGGCTTACAATGATTTGGTGGCTCGATGATTCATCATATCGCGATCGGGTCCCCAAAACTCGATGTATTGGTTCGATTTTATGAAACCCTTCCCGGGTTGACCAGAATACGCGAAAATCGGACCGAAAAGAAAGAGCTGCGTTCCGTGTGGTTTCAAGTCGGCGAAATCATTTTGATGTTGGAATCGGACCTTGAAAAAAAAGGCCCCAAGGCGCTTATTTTTTCCGCGGCCTCCCTTGACAAAAAATCCATTTCCACTTTACCAAATTGGATTCAAGAAACGGAATATACGAAATACTTTAAGGACCCTGACGATAATCTGATTGGCTATTCTTCTTATCCGGCTCTTTGGCCGTTTTGAATCGACGTAAGAATTCCCTGCGCCGCGATATAAGAAGTCGTCCAAGCGTTTTGAAAATTAAAACCGCCCGTAACTCCGTCTATATCTAAAACCTCTCCTGCAAAATGAATCCCGGAAACGACCTTACTTTCCATCGTTTTAAAGTTCACCTCTTTACGGTTTACCCCTCCACAGGTCACGAATTCGTCCTTAAATTCGCCCTTACCCGAAATCAAAAATCTTGCGTTTGTCAATTCCTCCGTTAAAAGATGTAAATCCTTAGAAGAAAGCCCGGACCATTTTTTAGCGAAATCAATAGAATTGATTTCTAAAATTTTTTCCCAATAACGCCTCGGAATCCCCAAAACCGGGAGATTACAAATCAATTTGGATGGGTGATTTTCCTTTTCTTTTTCAATTGTTTTACGAACTTCTTCTTTTTTTAAACCGGGAATCAAATTCACTCGAAGAACGGTTTTATAATCGACTTCAAACAATTCCCTCGCGCCCTTAGCGGAAAGTTTTAAAATCGCAGGTCCGCTCAAACCCCAGTGTGTAATCAACAAAGGTCCGGCTTGTGAATGGTTAAAATCGACAAGAGAACAATCCGCAGTCTCAAAAGAAAGTCCGGACAAACCTTCCAATCGGGGATCTGAAATTTTAAACGTAAATAGGGAAGGCACAGGATCCAAAATTGAATGTCCCATTGCCTGAAGCCACCCCCAGGCCTTTCTACCGGATCCTGTAGCAAATAAAATTTTATCATATTCTAATATTTCTTCGGATTTGAGTTTGATCTGAAACTTCAGGATTTTTCCGGAGTCATTCCGGATCGGAGTCACCGAATGAATTTCCATTTCTGTTTTGAGTTTGATCCCGACTCGTTTCGCTTCCTGAAACAACGCTTCCAAAATCGTCTCCGAAGAATCCGTCACCGGAAACATTCTCCCGTCTGATTCGGTTTTTAGCAAAACTCCTCTGCTTTCATACCATTGGATCGTATCCCTGGGACCGAAAGTTTCAAACGCCCAGCGAAGTTCTCTTTCACCTCTCGGATAATTTTTACTCAAAGGTTCCGGATCCAAGCAATGATGAGTAACGTTGCATCTACCTCCGCCGGAAATTCTAACCTTGGAAAGAAATTGTTTCCCTTTTTCCAAAAGAGTCACGGATACGTTATTTCCCGAGGCAATCTGAATCGCCCCGAAAAAGCCGGCGGCTCCTCCTCCGATCACCGCAACTCTGGTTTGTAAATCCGGGTTTGCGTTCATAAAAGAAAGTTGGTCGTTTTAAAATAAAAAGAAAACACAATCTTCCCATTTCCAAGACAGCACACGGATTTGCACTCCGGATTCACAAACACTCTTCCGGCTTAGCTTGAGCGGAGAGAATACTTTTTTTAGATTTTGATTCTCACTCTCATTTTCAGTTGACAAAAAACACGCTCCTTCACTTCTTGAGATTTAGAATCATTTAGAGAAATTCTTCTGAGGAGAATTCTCCTGAAGATTTTCATTCTACTCTATCACATTACAAAGGATAAATTCATGAAAAAATCTCTCATTTTGACCATTTTCTCCAGTTTTCTTCTCTTCGGGCTCATTTCCGGTTGTACCGACGAAAAAAAAGAAGACAAGAGCGTTACAACGCTCCTGGGGCTTTCCTTGTTTGCCATTCCTCAAACTCCTACGACAACTTGTGAAACAACCTTTACTGAAGGCGCCACAATTCAATCGCTCTGCACTCCGGAAGCCGGTTCGGGAAAACACTTTCGTTTAGAGGGGGTTCAAACTTCCGCAAGTCATGAAACGGTATATTTTTATCTCGGTCTTCCCGCAGGGACAACCGGCACAGCCGCTCCAGCGGTTACGACCGGGGTATTTCGTCTAACGCTTTATCACGGTTGCCCCGCAGGCTGCGGACCTGCTCCCCTTCCTCCACAATCGTATACGAATTACGGAGATGCGACTAACGTAAATACTACAACAGCACTCGCAAACTACACGACTTCTCCCTCCACGGTTTGTATCGATATAAATCAAACAACTCCTCCGCAAGTGATGATCTGGTCCACCGGTATCAACGGAGCAGATTGTCTTGATTCTTCCACCCTGACGGCGGGCACTTCGATTCTCAACAAATCGGATTGGGGCAACGCAAATGCATTAACAACTTTGAATGCGTTTGTCAAAGCAGGAGCGGTAGGCGGCAAATTGACCAAAGTTGTTATTAGTTCAAATTCCGTTTTTGAATAACAGTAAAAATTCTTACACCGATTCGAGCATGAGTGAATGCTCGGATCGATTTCTTTTAAAGGAGTTTCTATGAAAAACATGAACTTAAAAACAAACCGAATTCTATTTTTATTTTATATTACTTTATTTTTGCAATGCGGTCCCGAAAAACCGGGGAATGCCGATTCTTCCCTCGCATTTGCACTATTGGCTCCGTCCGAAAACTCCGATCAAATTCTGGAGGTTACGACCGTTCCGGAAGGTTCGCATTTTATAACCACTGTGAAAGCTACTTCCAGTTTTGCTTGGGTCTACGTCGATCTGGGTTCCGGGGGAATCAAATCCTCTGAAAATGAAGCTTGGGATCTACGCTGGAAACGTTTTGTCGGAGGCACAAATGGGGGAACCAGTGGTACAGGAACCGGCGGATCTTGCAAAACCAATAGTACGAATTGGGCTGACACATTTACTTTCGCCTCTTGTATGATCGAAAACGACGCTCTCCAATCTCAAACGGGAGACGGAGGTTTCGGATCCGCCAATGAAAGCGCAAGTCCTTCCATTTGGGGTTGGTATAATTACGACGCCAATTTGCATCAGCTTTCGTCAAAAAATGAAATCTATCTAATCCGTTCCTTTGACAGCGCGGATTTTTACGTGATCCAGATGCTCGATTACTACAGCGCAGCGGGAACTTCTGGTTATCCTAAATTTAGATGGAAAAAATTGTGATTCATATTTCCAAATCTTTCAAAAATACATTCATAATTTTGAATATATTTTTATTTTTTACTCCGATTGCGCTGTTGATTTCTCAGGAAAAAGGGAATAAGAACGGAGAAGAGACAAACGGAAACGGCTACGACTCCAAAGAGAAAGCCATAACCGTAACGGGCACCAGAAGACAAGGTTGGCTCAAGGACTCTACGATCACAACCGAAGTTATTTCGAGAAAAGACATCGATGCAATGGGTGCAAGAGACCTTTCGGATACCCTAGGAAATGTTCCCGGTATCGAGGTTCGCCCCGCTCAAGCTGGCGAAAGAGGAGAAACCGTGCGACTCCAAGGGCTGGCTTCTCAAAACGTGCTTATCCTTGTGGACGGCCAAAGAACTACAGGAAGATTCGGCGGAGCGATCGATCTCACAAGATTCAAAGCGGAGGATATAGAAAGAATTGAAATCGTGAAAGGAGCTTCTTCCGCTCTTTACGGCTCGGATGCGATCGCGGGTGTGATTAACGTCATCACCAAAGAGGCAAAGGATCCGCTTCAGGCGGAGTTCAGAACTTTTGCGGGAACGGGAAGGCAACTCTACTTCGGACCGAATATCGAATTTAGAAACTACGGCTCTATCGGTAAAAAAACGGAAAAGGTTTCCACTCAATTCACCGCGGGATGGCATCGAGGAGAGGGTTATGATCTGACCCCGGATGCGACTCTCGGCCCGAGAAACGGAAAAGAATCCAGTCTTTCTACCACATATTCTCCGTTTCCGACAAATATGTCCTCCGCCGCAAAATATCTAATAACCAGTAGAGGGATCAATTACAATCCTCCTCTCGAATCAACAAGCGGAAGCGCATTCGAAGATTTGAATGTATCTAACAAAACGATTTTAAAAGCCACGGAAACCCTGACTCTTGGATTTCAATTTTATTATAGATATCTCAATCAAAACGCAGTGGACGCATCTCCGCCAAAGGCGGTCTTTGATAGAAAAAATAAGACCCATGATTTTATGGGAGCTTTCAACGCAGATTGGCTTTTTGCAAAAGATTGGAATTTAAATGTAAACGCGAATTACGCTCGTTTTCAGGATCTGTTTATCTATGATCAGAGAAAATCGGATGAGCTCGATAAAAAGGAAAGAACAGATAACGCGGTAACCGAACTGCGAACACGATTGGACCGTAAATTTTCGGATCATCACGTTCTTTCTCTCGGTGCGGAAACTTTATTCGATCAGATTTCTTCTCCGAGAATTTCGCCGAATTGTAGAAGGGATTTTCCGTATGTTTGTCCCGAAGATATCAATCAGACTTCTTCCAACATACAGCTCGTTAACGGTTATGCGGCGAGACAAAGAACCGCCTATTACATCCAGGACGAATGGAGAATTTCGGATAAACCCAGAATACAAATTGTTCCCGGAATCCGTTACGATCACGATTCGCTTTACGGAGGGGAACTTTTGCCCAAACTTGCGATCCGTTACGATTTGACTTCCACGATTCGAATTAGAACAGCGAGCGGACTCGGTTATAGGGCTCCGAGTTTTCAGGATCTATATTTTAATTTTCTAAATCCCGGTGTGGGGTATCGAGTGACAGGAAATCAAAACTTAAAACCCGAACTTTCTAGAAGTTACAATTTCGGAGCGGAATGGGAACCCAACCGATATTTTTCCTTAAGCATAAATCTGTTTCACAACAACGTAGACAACCTGATTGGTTATAGAACCAATCCGAACCGCGATCCGTCAGGACTTTTGATTTTCCAGACTTCCAATTTTCAAAGAGCGATTACACAAGGTGTGGAAACGTCTATCAACGTAAAAGTTCATCAATCTGTTGCGGTCGGAACCGGTTATACTTACACGGACAGCAAGGATTTACTTACAAATCTTCCGCTCGAAGGAAGAGGCTTTCATCGCTGGAACGTAAATTTAAGAATCGATCATGCGTCGACCGGAAGCGGTTTGGCGATCTTTACGATCGTTTTCGGCAAACAACCTTTTTATTGTCAGAAAAATCCGTTTTGGTGTGATCCTCAACTTCCTGCGGATCTTTCCGGTTTACAAAATCAAATGTTTCAAGATTCTCAAATCCTGATTCAAAATCTTTTTGACGGAGTTCCAAACGCGTTATCGGACCATTGTGCGGAAAGAAATCTTTCGTATTGCACCAAGGACCCGACCTACGGGATTCGAATGGTCAACCCTCATACAAATCTGAATCTTAGAATCTATCAAAAACTTCCGGAAGGATTCCAAATTTTTGCGGGAGTGGATAATATTCTGGAGGCATACGATCTTCAGTACAATCCGCAAAGACCGAGATTCTATTATTTTGGGATCGACGGAAAATTCTCGGCGTCTCCCCCGAAACAAAACGATGTAATTCCAAATTCCAACAGTTCATAATATTCAAAATAGATTATGCTTAAATTAAAAAACACAGGTAGACTTAAAATGAAATTTTTTATCTTTTCTTTGATTATGCTCACAAACATATTTCCGGTATTTTCTCAAAACAATCCGATCCGAATCGTCACACTCAACGGGCCGATTACCGAAACCGTATTTGCTCTCGGCAAAGGGAATTCGGTCGTAGGCTGTGATACGTCTTCTGTATATCCGGAAAAGACAAACGTTCTTCCTAAAATCGGGTATCAGAGAACACTTTCCACGGAGGGAATTCTTTCTTTAAAACCGGATTTGATCATCGGTACCGACGAAGCAGGACCGCCCGAAGTGCTCGAACAACTCAAAAACGCGGGACTCAAAGTCGAGATTCTTTCCTCTAAACCTGGGGTAGAACCTTCGTTGGAAAGAATTTTGAATCTCGGAAAAATCATAAATAAAAATCAAGAAGCTCAAACGCTGGTAAAAGAAATCCGCTCCAAGCTCGCAAACATAGAAAAAGAAAAACGGAAAGATACAACGTTTCCTAAAATTTTATTTTTATATTCAAGAGGCCAACATCTCGCCCATGTTTCGGGAACATCGACAGCCGCGGATACGATGATTCAATTAGCTGGAGGCAAAAATGCCATCACCGAATTTTCCGGCTTTAAACCGCTAACACCCGAAGCGGTCATCAGTTCCGCTCCCGATCTGATTTTGATTCCAAGCAGAGGTTTTGAAAGTCTCGGAGGCACTACCGGCTTATTGGCTCTTCCCGGAGTATCCGAAACACCGGCCGGAAAAAATAAACGAATCATACAGATAGACGACTTGATTCTTCTCGGATTCGGTCCGCGTTTTGTAAACGGTATCGAAGATATCAGAAAAGAATTGATTTCATTCAAAAAGGTCCTAAAAAAATGATCGCTCCGGCTTCGGATAAAAGGCTAAAAAAAGAAATCAAATCGTTTTCCGTAAACGGAACAAAACGTCAAGGTGAAAATTCGCGAAGTTTAAAACTGAAATACATTTATTTGACGTTAAGCGTCGCTTTCATAGCAATCGGGATCTTTTCACTGAGTTTGGGCTCTACTCGATTTTCATTTATGGAATTGATAAACCTATTCAAAGCAAACGGCTCGGAATCGGGAAAAGAATTTTTAGTATTCAATTTGAGACTTCCGCGTTTTGTACTGGCCGCTTTGGTGGGCGGAAGCCTCGCCTTGGCGGGCGGAATTTCCCAAGGTATATTTCGAAATCCGCTCGTAGATCCGAGTTTTCTCGGAATCGGTTCCGGTGCGGCGCTCGCGGCCTCGATTTGGATTTTGGGTTCCGAAAAGTTTCTCGGTTTTCTTCCCTCCTATCTAATCGGAAAAAACAGTTTTTTATTACAGTTCGCATCCTTTAGCGGGGCTTCAATCGTTACCTTTGTGCTTTATGCCTTTTCATCCAAGAAATCGGCATACGGATCAACGGTGCTGATCATTCTCACGGGAGTTGCATTGACTTCCACTGCGGAAGCGTCGATGGGATTCGTCTATTATCTCGCAGATGATTCTCAAATGAGAGCGATCACGTTTTGGAGATTAGGAAGTCTTGCGGCCGCTGGTCAAAGTTCCATTTCAATTTTTACTCCGGTATTGTTATTTTGTATATTCATGATTCCTTATTTATCCAGGGGTTTGAATGTTCTTGCGTTGGGGGAAAACGAGGCGTTTTATTCGGGGTTTAAGGTTAAGAATATCAGAAACCTTGCGCTTTTGGTGATCAGTCTTTTGGTGGGAGTCGCGGTTTCACTCTGTGGAAACATAGGTTTTGTGGGACTTTTGATTCCCCATATTCTTAGAATGCTGATAGGACCCGATCATAGAATATTACTTCCTCTCTCCTTTTTTGGGGGCGCCGTTTTATTATCGATCTCGGATTTGACTGCGAGAACGATCGTCTTCCCTGCGGAACTTCCAATCGGAATCATCACAAGCGCGTTAGGCGGTCCTTTCTTTTTATACCTAGTGATTCGTGAAAAGGGAAAAGGTGGTTGGATATGAGTTTAGTTTTATCCGATGTCAGCTTTATCGCCGGTGGACGCAAAATCTTAGATAAAATTTATCTGGATCTAAATCCTGGGGAACTTCTTGCAGTGATCGGTCCCAACGGTTCCGGAAAGTCCACCTTGCTCAAAATTCTATCGGGGGAGCTCAAGCCAAGTTCCGGACATATTCTACTGGATGGAAAATCTTTGGATCAGTATTCACCTGCCGAACTTTCCATGAGAAGATCGGTTCTGTCACAGGAATCCGAAGTCAGGTTTCCATTTACATCCGAAGAAGTCGTTCGTTTAGGCAGATCTGGAGACACACTCAGAGTCCCAAAACAAATCGAAGACACATTGGTAAATCGATCTTTTTTCAAAGTCGATTTGGACGAAAGACACAAGCAAACTTTATTTCCACTTTTATCCGGCGGGGAAAAACAAAGATCACAACTTGCACGTGTATTAGTCCAGGACGCAGATCCTCCAAATCGGCAAAGATACGTTCTACTGGACGAACCAGGCGCCAGTTTGGATCCAAACCGACAACACAGAATTCTAATCCTTGCCTCCGAACTCGCCTCCGAAGGCAGAGGAGTATTGGTAATCCTTCACGACTTAAACCTCGCTCTGCGTTATGCGGATCGAGTCGCCGTCTTTAACGATGGAAAACTAAAAGAATGTGGTAAACCGGAACAGGTCTTAAGCGAGAATTTTGTAAACAAGATCTTCAAACTGAGAACGATAAAAATCCCGTTCCCCGAAGGAAAAGGAAGTTTTTTACTTCCTCTCGGCCCGAGCGAAATCGAAGAATCGAATCTAAGCCACATCAAAATTATACAGGAAAATTTCAGGAAAAAAATATGATCGTAGAAAATTCATCCAAAGAAATCACATTCAAAAAATGGAAAGAACTCAAGGAAAAAGACTCTAAACTTAGGATCCGGGATTGCGCCAATCTTTTGGACGTTTCAGAAGCAGAGCTCCTTTTATCGATTCCGAAAAATTCCGAACCCGAATTCCCTTCCGTTTTTTATTTAAACGGCAATTGGGAAAGTCTTCTTTTAGGAGTTCAAACTCTGGGAAGAGTTATGGCTCTTACAAGAAACGAATCCTGTGTTCACGAGCGAAAGGGAGAATATAAAAACGTAAATGTAAACGGACAAATGGCGCTCGTAGTCGGCGAAGAAATCGATCTGAGAATTTTTCTTTCCCAGTGGAAATTCGGATTCGCGGTGGAGGAAATTAAAAAAGACGAAACCCTCAGATCCTTTCAGATCTTTGATCTTTTCGGGAACGCGGTTCATAAGATCTATCTCAGGGACCCTTCTAAAATTCAAGAATGGGAGACTCTCAAAAACTCTCTTTGCAATTTCGAAGAACACAAGTTGGAAATTCAAAAAGAGAAAAAATCGATCGCGGAAAAAAGAGAACCGATCAACAAAGAGGACAAAATAAAATTCCTCCAATCCTGGGGACATTTAAAAGACACGCACGAGTTTTTTAGTTTATTAAAAAATTTTAAAATAACAAGACCAGAATCGATGCGGATTGCGGAAGGAAAATTCACAACCACGTTGTCCAAAGAAAGCGTATGGAAAACACTAAATTTAGCTTCTGAAAACAAAGTTCCTATCATGGTGTTTGTCGGAAATCCCGGCTGTATACAGATTCATACAGGAGAAATTTTTAGAACCGCAGCAATGGGTCCTTGGTGGAACGTTTTGGATCCTGAGTTCAACCTTCACCTCAATTCCGAAACGATCAAAGAGGTCTGGAAGGTCGTAAAACCGTCCCAAGACGGAGACATCCATTCCATTGAAGTATACGATTCCGAGGGAGAACTGATCGTTCAATTCTTCGGAAAAAGAAAACCGGGAATTCCCGAAAGAGAGGATTGGAGAGATTTACTCTCCAATCTATCTTAAAATTTTCTTATACACTTTTATGGGTTTCTATATAGTAGTCCGCGGAAATTCTTCCCGAACCATACAAAGAAAAGTGGAATAACAAAAGAAGGATCAATGCGGCATACGGTAGGTTAGAACCGGGAGCCATAAATCCTTCTTTCGCATGAATAAAAAGAACTGCCCCAATCAAAACGGGAACCTGAAGCATCGCTGCAAAACGAGTCAATAGTCCGGATAAAAGAAGAATACCGCCGCAGATATGAGCGATTACAATGTAATGAGCGAGTAACGCAGATCCCATGGGAGCGTTATTCATCTCCATCAATCTGATCAGCGCATCCGTATTCGATAGGAACTCAAGACCTTTGTAAATTAAAACTCCTCCTAGATAGATCCTTAAAAAATCCACCAACCAATCCCGATGTTCTTGAAGCCATTGATTCAAACGATCCATAGCCCACCTCCAGATTTTTAGGAATGCTTCCTCATCATACTCCTTTCCAAAACTTTTGCAAGGTAAGAATCGGCTAAAATTTTTAAAATAAGCCGTTTTGGATCGATTCTATTTCAATCGGCTTTTATCAAATATTTTACGAGTGGATTGTTCCCATTCTACCTGCCTGAAAATCGCTAAAGGCCTGATAAATTTCCTCTTGGGTATTCATCACAAAAGGACCGTATCGAGCCACAGGTTCTTCCACGGGAACCCCTCCGATCAAAAGAAATTCCCATTCTTTCCGAGAATTTTCCGGAAGAAAAAAACGAATATCCCCTTTATCACGTTCAAACCAAACCATGTCCCCTTCTTTCACCTGTATTTGTCCTTCTTCCGTAAACAAGACTCCGTCTCCCGAAAAAGGATACACAAACACGTTATACGTCTCTGGAACGGGAATCGTAATATCAGCGCCGGGCAAAAGACGAAAATGAAAATACAAAATCGGAATCTTGGTTTCGATTACCGCCTTCTTTCCCAAAACTTCTCCGGCGATCACCCGAATTTTGGTTTTATGATCCTCGCTTTCGACTTCCGGAATTCTTTCAGCGGGAGTGTCTTGATATCTCGGCTGACTCATTTTTTCCGAGGCGGGAAGGTTTACCCAAAGCTGAAATCCATGCATCCGACCGCCACTTTTTTGAAACTGATCCGAAGGCAATTCGGAATGAACCAAACCGGATCCGGCGGTCATCCATTGCACATCTCCCGATTTCAATTTTCCGTAATTTCCCCAAGAATCCCGGTGCTCCATTTCGCCAGTCAATAAATAAGTGACTGTTTCAAACCCTCTATGCGGATGTTCGGGAGCACCAATTGCTTTTCCGGGCTGATATTCTACGGGTCCCATTTCGTCTAATAACAGAAACGGATCCAGTTGAATTAGATCTTGAACCGGGAACGGTCTGCGCACGGGAAAACCGCCTCCTTCCATAGTTTTCAAAGACGGTCTGATCGTTTTAACTTTCCTAAGATTCATAAATCAAACTCTCCTTTTGACTCTCTGGTCACGATACAGATTTTTTTGAACGAAAAACAACAGGTATTAGCATGATAACCACTACTGTAACTTTTTTAGTTTCATATTCTTTAGACGAAACATTTCGCTTTGTGGCTGATTTTAGAAATTTAGTTCACTGGGGCGATCGAGTTACAGACGCAAATCCTATTTTTTTTCAAAACGATTATAATTTACCGATCTACGAACTGTTCTATGCTTTCGGTCCGTTCAAACTCAAGACAAATTATGAGACAAAAGAATGGAAACAAAATTCAAGAATGATTATGGAAACCAATAATTCCTTTATCGATTTGAGAGATATTTATACGTTTCAAAACTCTGAGAAAGGAACCAAAATTACGTTTACCAATCATTCAAAACTCAAGTTTCCATACAACCTTCTAGAGTGGTTTTTCGATTCCGGAATTCGGGAAAGAATCTACAGAGAGATGAGACAACTTCAAAATTGTTTATACGAAAGCGGTTCCAAGGCGCCAAAACATTTTCAAGTGATTCGAATTTAACCTTCTATTAGAAAATTCCTCTTGCATAAATTTATTTTTTAGAAAGCATGTCTCAGGTTCATAACGAGTGGAACATTCCGACCCAAATATTCCGATTCCGGCAAATGAAACCTTTCGTTTACAAGCCCTGCAAGCCTATCAAATTTTAGACTCTGCACCGGAGGAAAAATTTGATTCTCTGACTCAGATTGCAGCATATATCTGCGATGCGCAGATCGCGATGATCTCCCTAATCGATATGAATCGTCAATGGTTCAAAGCCAAAATAGGTTTGGAGGAATCCGAAACTCCGAGAAATATTTCGTTTTGTCAGTATGCGATCCTTCAGGACAATATTCTTGAAATCGAAGACGCTCATCTCGATTCGAGATTTAAGGAAAATCCGCTTGTTTTAGGACCTCCTTACATTCGTTTTTATGCAGGTTCTCCTCTCAAAACGCCGGAAGGATTCAATATCGGAACCCTTTGTGTAATCGATTCGAAACCGAAAAAATTGGATCAAAGACAAAAAATGATCTTAAATGTTTTGTCCAATCAGATCATCTCCAATTTCGAACTGATCAAAAAAAATCTTGAGCTCGTCCAAATTCGCAAAAAAGAAGAGGAACTTCAAAATTCGAAAAGTCAGTTTTTTGCGAATATGAGTCACGAAATTCGGACTCCCGTTCATGGAATTTTAGGGATAACCGATCTTCTTTCCGAAACCGAATTAAAATCGGAACAAAGGGAATACGTAGATACGATTCGTAAAAGCGGCGGCTTGCTTTTAAGCCTTCTCAACGATATATTAGATTTTTCTAAATTAGAATCTGGCCATATGAAATTTGAGACTGTCGCTTTTGATCTGATCGAACTTTTAAAGGACGCAACCTCGCTTTTTGAGATGGATGGCAAAAGAAAAAACATAGAATTCAAATTAGAACTCGGCGAAATCAAATCTCTAATCATAACAACGGATCCGAACCGGCTCAAACAAATTTTAGTGAACCTGATTTCAAACGCGTTTAAGTTCACCGAAAAAGGGGGTATTTTCCTAACACTCAAAATCATTTCTTGGACAAAAGAAGGATGCGAAATCAGTATCCAGGTAAAGGATACCGGAATCGGAATTCCGGAATTAAAACTCAACGACCTTTTCCAAGCTTATACCCAAGCCGATACTTCCGTCTCCAGAAAATACGGCGGCACCGGGTTAGGCTTAGCAATCAGCAAAAATCTAGCCGATCTGATGAATCTAAAACTCACGGCACAAAGCGTTATGAACCGCGGAAGTGTTTTTGAAATTTCGGGAAGATTGCCTTTGGCTGAAAAATCGGAAATTAAATTCGAATCAAAAAAACAAGTTTCAAACCCGAACGGAGATCCGATTCATAATTTAAAAATACTCGTAGCCGAAGATAACGAAATCAATCAGATGCTGATCAAAAGGGTATTGGAAAAATTAGGATATAACCCCGTGATCGTTTCCAACGGAATCGAAGCATTACATCATATTGAAATAAACGGTGCCGATGTGTTGTTTTTGGACATTCAAATGCCGGAACTTAGCGGAATCGATACTGCAAAAATTCTGACTCAACATACCAATCAATCGTTAAGACCGTATATCATAGCAATTACGGCTAACGCAAATCTTGCCGACAAGGAAGCATGTTTGGCGGTCGGTATAGACGATTATGTTATCAAACCTTTTCAAAAAGAAGAAATCGCAAATCTATTGAATAAGTTTTCTTCTATCCGAAAAAAATCCAAAACCTAATCGGATTCGATTCCCTCTTCATAAAGCGGAAACTCTAAGTTCTCCGACTTCTCCAGAGGAGAGTTCAGGGATTGTTTCAGATTCTGGATCTGATTGGATATATCGGACTCCTGTGATTTCCGGAATGCTCCGAAACAAGTTCAATATTTTTTCCGGTTCCCCGGTATGAATGGTGATGATGATGTCTTGTGTGTTTGTATCTATGTCGCGCCGGAGGCGCCAATCCTTCCAGTCGATAGACTTGCGGGATAAAATCCCGATCAAACGCAAAATGCCACCAGACCCCTCTTCCGAAACGATCGAATACGTAAAATTTCTCGGCTCTTCCGTATTTAAGTGAATCATAATTTTCTCCTATAGTTCCATATTCTAATGAATCATTTCTCGGTTCGCTTTTCCGGGAGGAACCATCGGTAAAACGTGCAACTCCGGGGCGATATTCAAAACTACAAAGGAAGGACCTTTTATATTCAATGCTTCGATTAACACTTCGAAACAATCGGATTCTTCCTTTAACTCAAAGGAGGAAATGCCAAACGAGGACGCAATTTTCGCAAAGTTTGTAGGCAGTGAAAATTTGGATGCCGAAAACCTCGAAGAAAAGAAAAGCTCCTGTTGTTGTCGTACGAGTCCGAGATGACCGTTGTTCATCAAAAGGATCGTAACATCCAAATCCAATTCCCGGAGCGTATCCAATTCTTGGATGTTCATCAAAATCGATCCGTCGCCGGAAACACAAACGATCCGTTTTCCGGGAGAAACCAATGCCGCTCCGATGGCGGAAGGCAAGCCAAATCCCATTGTTCCCAAACCGCCCGAAGTCAAAAGACTCCCCTGATGTTGAAACGGATAATACTGAGCTACCCACATCTGATGTTGTCCTACGTCAGTTGTGATGATCGCCTTTTCACCCAAAATTTCTGAAACTTGTTTGATCACGGAAAAAGGATGTAAAGTTTCCGCTTTGTTCGGCATCGGAAGCGCATATAAAGTCTTGAGCGAAGAAATATGATTTAACCATTCTTCCCTGTTACAATGATCTTGAATTTTTTCCTCCAAGATTTCCGCCAAAAAATCTTGTATAGAATACTTTAAATAAAGATCCGGATTTTTATTTTTTCCGATCTCAGTGGAGTCGATATCTACATGAATGATCTTAGCGTTTGGACAAAACTCGCTCAGTTTTCCCGTCGCCCGATCGTCAAAACGAACGCCTAACGCGATCAAAAGATCCGCTTCTTCTAAGGCCATATTTGTCGCCCTCGAACCGTGCATTCCGAGCATGCCCATAAATAAGGGATGCAAGTCAGGACAAATTCCCAAACCCATCAAAGTCGAAACCACCGGAAACGGAAATCGTTCGAGAAGCGTTCTAAATAAATCGGCCGTATAAGGTTGATTCATTCCCCCGCCGATATAAAAAACGGGTTTTTGAGAATTCGACAAAATTTTCTGAAAACAATCCAGCCATTCCCGACTTATTTTGGAGGTATTCTTTATCTTTAGAATATTCCAAAATTCTAATTCTTTTTTTTGATCCCATTCGATCCTTGCCAAAGCCACGTCCTTGGGAACGTCGATCCAAACCGGACCGGGACGTCCTTCCGTGGCCGTATTCCAAGCTTGGGGCAGAATTTTTACGAGATCCCCGATCTTTTTTACGAGATAACTTCTTTTTGTGATCGGAATGGACAATCCAAACGTATCGATTTCCTGAAACGCATCCGTTCCGATCATTCCCACCGGAACTTGACCCGTAATCGCAATCAGAGGAACCGAATCCATTTTCGCGTCCGCAATCGCCGTAATCAGATTTGTAACTCCCGGACCGGACGAAGCCATACAAACCGCGGGTCTTCCGGTAACACGCGCGATCCCCCCCGCGATAAAACCGGCGCCTTGTTCGTGTCGCGCGAGAATGTGACGGATCCTGCTTCCGTATAACGCGTCGTAGATGGGAAGACTCGCTCCTCCCGGTATTCCTGCGACAATTTCGATTCCTGCGAATTCTAAAAATCGAATGATAAGTTCCGCTCCGCTTAAATTCATGTCTGACTCCTTGCAAAAAAAGTTCTATCAACGGTTCATTTTTAAAACACCAACCTTAAAATAAGAAAAGCCTCCCCCGGCTTTACACCGGAGGAGGCTTTTCTTAGGATTGCGCCTGAAAGAAATCTCTACAGCGTAAAGCGAGGTCCCGGTGGCCAGACGACCACCACAAGCACAAGCCACACCACGACTGTGTTGAGATTTACTTGTTTTGCTAAGCTGTTGAGATTCATAAAATGAGTTCTAAAACTAAGTTGTCTAAAACTTCTTTCGATAGGCAACTCATTTTTTATCATCATGGATCGAATTTTTCAAGTTTCTGAAACACAAATCTCATTTTTGTAAAAGACGATCTTGCAAAATCGGAAAACGGATTCTTCGTTGTTTAGAACGGATTTCGTAATATTCTAAAATGCGGGAATTTTAGAAATGTGTTCTTCAAAGAATTCCCGGAACAAAATAGAAACTTTGCTTTCAAGCCTGGATTCCCCGATTAGAATTGGATCTCCCTCCTAAACAAAATCTTTTTAATAACAGGAAGAACTCAAATGGCACAAGTGACCCTCAAAGGCAATCCGGTTTCTCTCGAAGGAAAAATTCCGGCGGCCGGGGATAAGGCTCCGGATTTCAAAGCGATCAAACAGGATCTTTCCGAACTCAGTCTCAAGGATTTCGCAGGCAAAGTAAAAATTCTCGTAGCGGTTCCGAGCTTGGACACCTCGGTCTGCGCACTCGAAACGAAAACCTTTAACGAAAAAGCGGCGGGGCTCAACGGAATCGCGACCTTGATCGTCTCCGGCGATCTCCCTTTTGCAATGGGGCGTTTTTGTTCTACGGAAGGGATCAATTCTCCCAATCTGATTACGGGATCCCAGTTCAGAGATTTTTCTTTTTCAAAGGCATATGGAACTCATATTGCCGACGGTCCTCTCAAAGGACTTTCTGCACGGGCGGTTTTTGTAGTAGATAAGACAGATACTGTGCGTTATGTGGAATTGGTTCCGGAAATCACTACGGAGCCGAATTACGCTGCTGCGTTAGCGGCCGCAAACGCAGCGTTGTAAAAGATAAAACCTCCGGTTCGTTGTCAACGGGACACTCCCACAAAACGAACCGGAAAGTTTCAAAACAATTTTTGTAAATTCTACGGACCGAGTATTACAACGGAATTTCGGTAAATTCGATTCATTCTAAAATCAATATTATAATTTTTGAATTAACTTCAAGATCTTGGACGAAACCAACGTTTCGTCCTTCTGCCAGAGTTTTGTATGCTCCCCATCCTTTACAATCACCAACTCCTTCGGCTCTTTCGCAGCCTTTTCCAAACGTAACCCGTGTTCATACGGAACACCGTCATCCTTGTCTCCGTGAAAGATCAAAACCGGTCTTGGCGCAATGGAGCCGATCACTCGTTCCGGAGACAGTTCGTCTGTTTTTAAATTTCCTCGATTTTCGTAAAAGAAAACGACCAACGGTAACAAAGGATACTTAGAAAGACCGAAATCTTTTTTTGCGTTATAAGCGACCACATCTATAAAGTCCGCAAATCCGGAATCAAAGATTCCGATTTTGATCTCCGGTTGTTCCGCCATAAAAAGAATGGAAGTCGAAGAACCCATGGAAAATCCGAGAATCCCGATCGATTTCATTCCTCGCATCTTTGCATACTGTAGAGTCGCGAGAAGATCCTTTCTCTCGTGATATCCCATGGAACTAAACGATTTCTGACTTTCTCCGCAATCCCTCAGATCCGGAAGAATGACGTTAATCCCTTGTTCGTGAAACAGTTTCACATAACGCAGCCCTTCTCTTCGAGTCGCCCCTCGACCGTGGATCGAAAGAATCGCCTTATCCGATTTTTTGGAGGCGGGAATCCACCAAGCCGAAATCTTAAATCCGTCCGAGGTCACATATTCTATCGTTTCAAATTCCAAACCTAGATCGGATTTAGGATCTCCGCAATAAAGATAGTGATCGATTTCACATCGGTGCGTTTTAGGATGCATCAAAACCCCGGAAAAATACCAAGCCCCTCCGATGATGAGAACGATTGAGAGGCTGAATAACCCGAGAAATATTTTAAAAATTTTTTGTTTCATAGTTCGATTCCAAATAAAAAAATCCTCTGAAGCGCGGCTGGAATCGCGACTTCAAAGGATCTTAAAAATAAAAAGATTTTTTTTAAATTCTCAAACGAGAAACTTCTTTGTCAAAGAAACGAGTCTTTTCACAAAATTCGTATACGGCGGATACATCAGGCTGATCGAATTAAAAATCGACTGACGCAATACGGAACGCTCGTGTGAAAACGCTTTGAAACCAAAAAATCCGTGATAACTTCCGTGTCCGGAATGATTGACTCCGCCGAAAGGAAGATTTGGATTCACGAGGTGTAATATCACATCGTTTATGGAAACTCCTCCGGAAGAAGTTTCTTTCAAAATCTTTTTAATCGTGCGCTCCTTTTTACCAAAAATGTAAAGAGCCAAAGGTTTCGGTTTGGAATTGATCTTTGCGATTGCTTCGTCCAGATTTGTGTATGGAATCAGAGGAAGTACAGGTCCGAAAATTTCATCTTCCATAATATTCGAATTTTCTGGTACATTGCTGAGAATCGTAGGTTCGATATAATTCTGAGAAGCGTCCGTATCTCCCCCCATCTCTATCTTAGCGCCTTTTTCGACGGCCTCATGAATGTAACCGGAAACTCGATTGAAGTTACGGTCGTTCACAATTCTACAAAAATCCGGATTTTCTTTAATCGATTGTCCGTTCTTTGTGTAAAATTCCTTTACTACCGCCTTTGCCTCGTCGACAAACGGTTTTACGAGATCGTTCGGAATCAAGAGATAATCCGGAGCCACACAAGTTTGTCCCGCGTTCAATACCTTACCCCAAATGAGTTTTTTAGCGGCTTTTTTAAGGTTCGCACTGTGATCGATGATCGCAGGTGATTTTCCGCCCAACTCAAGAGTGACTGAGGTTAGATGTTTTGCAGCGGCAGTCATTACAATCTTCCCGACCTGAGTGCTCCCCGTAAAAAAGATATGGTCTAACGGAAGTTCCATCAGAGCTCCCGATACTTGATAATCGCCTTCAAAAACGGCGACTTCTTCTTTTGGAAACACTTCGTTCACAATTTTTTGAATCACTGCGGAAGTTGCAGGTGTAAATTCGGAAGGTTTGATCAGCGCGGTATTACCGGCGGCAATCGCTGCGGCCAATGGTGCAAAACTCAGATAAAACGGATAGTTCCAAGGTCCGATGATCAGAACGACTCCGCGAGGTTCGTAACGGATCTGACTTTTCGCTCCCAACAGAGTCAAAGGAGTTTTTACACTGACAGGTCTCATCCAACTTCGAATGTGATGAATGGCGTCGTTGATCTCGGAAATGGTCGGCATGATTTCGGTAATGTCCACTTCTCTTTCACTCTTTTGGAAATCCGCGTTCACAGCCTTTTCAATTTCAGGCGTGTATTTGAAAATAGCCGCTTTTAGCTTTTTCAAACGCTGGATCCGCTCAGCGGCCGTCGTGAGTTTCATAATCTTATGAAAATGTTGTTTTTGAAGTTTAAACACACGTTCAATTTCGGCCCTATCCACAGTAGGAAGGGTTGCGGGTATAGAATTCGGTTTTTTTACCGGGGATTCCTGTAAAGTTGGCATCGGAAGTAGCTCCTTATCTAGTTACAGTCATTTTTAGCACAAGGCACACTCAGGGAGAGAGGCTCATTCTATCAGGACAAAGACGGAATGCAATTCTTTTATTCGTTTGAGACCCATTCTACCAAGGAGAAGACGGAGGCCGGATCGGAAATTGTTCCCGATTTTCCTTTTTTCAAGGATTTTGATTTTCGAATTCGGCCCGACTCAAAAATCTAAAAAACCGAATCTGAAAAGAAAAAAAGTGGCGATCGATTTTATAAAATCAAATCGGTCGAAGAACCCCACCATCAACAAAGCGTACATAAAATGAGCATACATGGAATACGTTAGACGTCTTGTCTATTTTTTATTCCGATTCGGAATCGTTTCCTTTCGGAATTGGAAAACTATCCTACGATAAGACAAAATGTGTTTTTGATCGGATGATTTTGTTATCGCCAAAGAGCGATGAATTCGACGACGTAAAATAAAAAATCAATACGTCCAAATTCTTGATTTGAAATAAAAACGAAATCGAATCGGGAAAGAATTTTCTGAGAATTCGTATACGAAAACCCCGAATACTTGACAGAAAAATAATAAGATCGGAAGAATTACGTTATGAGCCAGACCAAGACCTTAGAGCTACATCATCACGAAGACTTAGGCTTTTACAGCAATCTAAAGGATTTGAATCATCCGGTTCAGGAGAACACTCCGGTTCATTACAAGTTTCACAATCTTACTGAAAACGTAGACTCCATCATCAGCAGAACTCTGGACCGTTATCTGCTCCAACTCGACATCATTTACGTGCGTGATTCCGTTTTTGCGGCTCTTAGAGAAACGATCGCCAATTCGATTAAAGCGAACATCAAACGAATTTACTTTCGGGAGCTCGAAGCCGACATTCAAAATCCGGAAATCTACAAACAGAAAATTTTAGGATTCAAAAAAAAGTATCTGGATAACAAGGAAAAATACGAAGAACTTCTTTTTAGAAACAATTTCATAGTCCTAGTGTCTTTTATTCACAACAAGGACATGATCCGGATCCGAGTGATGAATAACGTAAAACTCAGTCCCACCGAAGTCGAAAGAATCAATCAAAGGATCGACAAAGCAAAACAATACAATGATCTTGCGGAAGCATTCCTGGAAAACGGGGACGAAACCGAAGGAGCGGGACTCGGATTGATCATGTCTCTGATGATGTTAAAAAACGACGGGCTCGCTGCCTCCTCTTACAAAATCGAAAGTCAAGGCAACAACACAAGCGTCATCATCGACATTCCTCTCAATATCTCTAAAGAAAATTTTCATCTCCAAAAAACAGAGGAGATCATCAAAAATATAAACGGTCTTCCTACATTTCCGAAATCGATCCAAGACATTCAAGCGATGATTGAAAAACCGAATTCCTCCATCAGCCAAATCGCAGAAGTGATCAAAAAGGACATAGCTCTTTCCGCAAATATTCTCAAACTCGCAAACTCCGCGGCGTTTATCCGCGCAAACAAAGTCGAATCTCTGGATAGGGCGATCCAGCTCATCGGTTTAAAAGAGCTCAGCCAACTTCTCTATTCACTCGGAACCAAACAGATTTTAGAGGACAAGTTTCCGGCATTTCTCACGATTTGGGACAAATCCAACCAGTGCGCATTTTACTGTAAACTCATCGCAAATCGAATGGCTCTTTCTAAAGATACGATCAGCAATCTAATGTCGGCCGCATTGTTACATGATATAGGCGAAATCATTCTTCTTTCTCTGGAAGAAAAAACGATGAAAAGTATAGGAAAGATTTCCGCTTCCAAAGAAATCGCTTCCGCCGTTTCCATGGAAGAGGCAGCATTAGGAATTACTCATACAAAAGTGGGCGCATTGATCGCTGAAAAATGGAACTTTCCGGAGATCTATTCAAAGGCCATGGAATTTCATCACAGAGCCTTACTCGTAGACGAGGAATTTGCGCCCTATATCTATCCGATCTATCTTGGGGATATGATGATCAAGATCAACAACGAGGAAGCCAAATACAGCGAGATTCCCGAAAAAATTCTCCAATACTGCAAGTTCAACGGTTCCGGGGATTTCCATTCTTTCCGAACAAAATCTTTGGAGAATTTTCTTGCCAGCACCCGATAAGTATCGTTTCAACGTCGCACGATCCTGACGAAACAAAATAGATTTTGAATACGGTCTCGGAGAACAAACGTTCGTGTTTGTGCCGAAGAAAGTTCTTCACAATCAACGATTTCACATTATACCTCTTCGCTTAACAAAATATACCGTTCGGCTTATTGTGGTTTGTCATTCTCTATGAGAGAATCAACTCCGGTAGGGCAAAAGTCCGGAGGGGCCATGAGAGGATTTCCAAAAATAGCAAGTTTCGTTTTGACAGGAATCTTGTTTTTAAATCTGAATGCATGCACCGACACAAAGGATCCAAACCTCCTTTGGCTTCTATCCGCGACACAACCCAATCCATCGCCTGCTCCCGACGGAGAACAGCCTTTTAGTGTCGATATCGACGATCAAACCGCTCCGATCGATTTTGTTTTTGATACCACAAAAACGATTCAGGTAAACATCCAGGTTCAGACTCCGGAAACCCCGGTCTCCGGAAGTTTAGTCCAGGTTTTTAACACTGCCAACACCACCCAAAAAAGTATCTTCCGCGCCGTGACCTCGCCAAACGGGGACGTAAACGGAAGTTTCACCATCGACGAAGCTACACGCAAGGTCACTCTCAAAGTGGAAGCCTTAGGCCAGCTTTACGAGGCCGAAATTGAAATCATCAATGTGCAGAGTATCACTAGAAGAATTACGATCGTGATCAAAGGAAATACGGTGATTCTTCCGGATACCGACGGAGACGGAATCATAGACAGGGACGATATGTTTCCAAGCGATCCCATGCGTGCGACTACGTTTCGTTATCCGGCGGAAGGATATTATACGATCTCATACGAAGACTTATTTCCCAACCAAGGAGATGCCGACTTTAACGATTACAACGTAAGAGTTGTGTTTGAAGAGGATTGGAATGGGCAAGGGGAAGTGGCCAGAATCCGGGCGAACTTCACTCATGTAGCAAAAGGTGCCGGGTACAACCACACCCTTCATATGACGATCCCGAATATAGTAGCTTCTTCGTATGCTCTTACAAGATTCGACTACGACGGAATTAGTATCGAAACCAATCTCAATGGCAGCAATACCGCAATTCAGTCTTTGGAGATTCTACCCAGATCCAATACCACGATTCAATCCGCAAATTCCTCCAGATCCAATACTACGTTTCAAAAAGGAAAGTCCGCAAATCTGGAAGTCATTTTGCAAAGTGCAATCAATCGTCTGACCCTTGGCCCCGCTCCCTACGACACGTTTATCAAAGTAATCAACACCGCAAAAGAAATCCATTTTCCAAGAAGATACTTTGACGAAACCGGAAAAGACGTCTACATGGACTCGACCGGATTCCCCTGGGCTTTGATTGTTCCGGGAAATTTCCTCTGGCCTTATGAAAGCACCGATATCCGCAACGCGTATCCTTCTTTCAAACCGTGGTATGAATCCGCCGGAGCAAACAATGCGGACTGGTATCTGACTCCGGTTTCCTCAGAAGTTTTCCCTGCTACAAACTGAACTCATTACCCCGGGATTTTTTCCCGGGGCCTCTTTTTTTCTTTTCTTTCTTTGCGTCACGTGAGATGCTTCTAAGCTCTTATGCGAAATTTGAAACTTAGGAATCAAAAATTACGATCTTCTCCCCCTCTTCTGGAATTCGGTCTTTCTCCCAAATTTTTTCTCAACCTATTAAAGGAAATCGCTCCTATCGTTGCGATCGACGATCAAAGAAATATTCTCTTTGCAAACGAATCCTTTCGCAAAGAATTCGTGGGAAGTTCCCGCAGCGTCATCGGAAAAAACCTGTTTCGGATTTTCAGTTTGAATCCCGCGGATCAGGAGGAGATGGAATCCAATATCAATCTTTCCAAAAAAAGCAAAGTCCAAAACCAGGAATTCCGAAAGCAGAAAACGTATTACGGTTATTCGGTCTTTCGTTTCGGGGAAAGTATCGGAATCATTCTCAAAAATATTACGGAAAATAAACGACTGGAAAAGAAGATCGCAAATCTGCACACCAAACTTTTGCAATCTCAGGAAGAGGAAAGAATCCGACTCTCCAGAGAACTTCACGACGGAGTCGGTCAAACCATTCTCGCAGCCAAACTCAACTTTCAGGCATTCAATCGAAATCCGAAAATCTACGAGGCTCAGTTTGATACGGGGCTTCTTTTGATCGATAAAGCAAGCCAGGAACTCAGAGATATTTATACAAATCTCCATCCGTCCACGCTTCGAGAAATCGGATTGGAGGCCGCGATTCGTTCCTTGAGTTCGGATTTGTTTGCTCCGATGGAGATCGAAGCGGATCTGGAGTTGAATCTCAAACCCAATCTGCGACCGCAAATCGCCAATCAGGTTTTTAGAATCGTTCAGGAAATTTTTCAGAATGTGATCAAACATTCGCAAGCAAAAAAGATTCATCTCAAAATTCAGATAAAAGGAAAACAATTGTCTTTGGATGCCAAAGATAACGGAATCGGTTTTCAGGAAAGAAAGGTCAGAGCCAGGTCCTCCGGTTTTGGACTTGAAAATATAAGAAGAAGAGTGGAAGATCTAAACGGTAAATTTAAGATTGAATCTTCCACCGGTAACGGCACTAAGTTTATGATTAGAATTCCGTTTGAAAAAAACAAAAGCACAACGCTCAAAAAAATATGAAACCAGCATTGACCAAAATATTCCTAGTCGACGATCACGCCATTCTTAGAGAAGGACTCAAAATGATTCTTTCCGGACAACCCGGCTTGGAAATTTGCGGAGAATCCGGAGACGCGGAAAAAGCTTTGGATCAAATCGGAAAACTGAATCCGGATTTAGTCATTACGGACATTTCGATGCCCGGTTTAAGCGGAATCGATTTAGTGAAAAATCTAAGAAAGTATTATCCGAACATTCGGACGATCATTCTTTCCCGGCATGATAATAAAGAATACGTTCAAAAACTTTTAGAGTTGGGAATCAACGGATATGTCCTCAAAGACGACGCAGGAAACGATCTCTTAAGAGCCATCGAAGCCGTTCACAAAGGGGAAACCTATCTCAGCCCGGGTATCACCGCACATTTTCTATCCGGTTTTGTGAGCACGGGCAAACCAGGAGAAGAAAATCAAGACGCCAAAAAAGCGTTTTCGGTTTTATCGGACAGGGAAAGAGAAATTCTCAAATTGGTGGCCGAAGGAAATTCCAACGAATCCATCGGTAAAATTTTGAGAATTTCACCCGCAACCGTAAAGGTCCATCGCGCAAACATCATGAAAAAGTTGGATCTCCACAAAGTCGCCGACTTGGTCATGTATGCGATCCGCGCGGGTTTGATCGAATCGTAGCCCGCGGCGAGCCCGACGAATCGATCGAGATCGATGATCACAAACCGATGCTTCCTCAAAGAAATCGCATTTGCAGGAGTTCCCACAGTTTTCAAAAATGAAATACGTGGAAACATTGGAATATGATTCTTTTCTGATGAATCTTCCCGATTCTATTTTGAGTGGGCTGGATCTCGGTGTTTTGATGATCCCCACCGTAAAACAAAAATCTAAAATCGGAATTTTAGAATCAACCATCGGATCGTATATCGCCCTTTATAAAAAGAACGTGGAACCGGACGGACTTCATCTCTGCAAGACGATCCAATCCGCAAACCTGAATCCCAGCGAATTGGAAATTCTCTCTCGGTTTGAAAAAGAGGAACAAAGAGAAAACGAGCCGATCGTAATCGCATACCACAAACCGATTCTTCTATCGAAACAAGCTGCGGAAATTTTTACTTTACCCTAATCTTCGATTTGTAGGAACTCCTTCAAACTCCGGAACGATTTTTAAAGCGACTTTCTTCTTTCTTAGAAAAAAGGGATCGATTCGATTTCGTTGTTCCGACAAAGCGTTTTTTTGAAAAATCGCTTTGCGGCGGACTTAAAGTCCGTATTCGAGTAAAATAGGGCTGGACTTTTGTTTCAAAATGATTTCCAAACGCGGCTCGAAAATAAAATCGAAGAAAACAGGATTTCATTTGTTGACTGAAAGGATTGAATCTATAGAAAAAACATCGGTTCTGTCAAGCATCTGAGTGCTTTGCAAAGAACACCCAAGAGGATGACTTATTTTAGCAATTCGACTATTCTTTAACCAATACATAAATAAGGATTCACTATGACGTTACAAAGTAAAATTCGAGAACATTTTCTTCGCGAAGTTAAGATCTTTGGAATCCAAGAAAGTGCATGGATTTGGATGCTCCGAGTGATCTTTGTTCTTGCAATTGTCTATGGAATTTACAGATACATACGCGGGATATCTCTCATCGCCACTGCGTAGCGTGTGTGTTAAAAATGTTACTCAATTTCAGTTCTTTTTACAGAGGCTTAGATTGAGCCTTTGTATTTTAACAAATGAAATAAAACTTTTTATGCCATATCGATGATCACTGTCAAGCACCTGAGTGCTTTGCAAAGAACACCCAAGAGGATGACTTATTTCAGCAATTCGACTATTCTTTAACCAATACATAAATAAGGATTCACTATGACGATACAAAGTAAAATTCGAGAATATTTTCTTCGCGAAGTTACAATCTTAGGTTTTGCGCGAAGCGCGTGGATTTGGATGTTCAGTGTGATCGGAGTAATCTTTTTGCTTGCGACGATTGTCTACGGAATCTATGAATACGGTCCTCGCCATGAAAGCTCCGAGTCTGTTTATTTCTTTTTCTTTGGTTCCTTTGCGATTTTGTTTTTCGGACTGATTGCCGCGCTTTTGTATATTCTCTTTCCGAATTACAAATCGTTTCTCATTTTTACATTGATCGTTTCTTCGATTTGTTTTGCTACAAATTCGTATGTACTCAATCACGCGGTTTTTCCACCGTTTACGGAAAGAACAGTCTGGGTGCTTTGGCTTTCATTCTCTTTGCTCGCGGCCTCCCTTTTTATGGATCGATTACCGCAGTTCGTGTTGTTATCCTTTCAGCCGGTTTTAATTTTAGGCGCGTTTATATCGGTTTCGTTTGCTTTAGTTTTGGCCCCGCTTATGATTTTCAGTTGGGCACTCATTTGGATGGGAGGTCTTGGATTCCTTCCTTATGGACCGTTGTTTGCAATCACGGCTTTTGGAAAGGCAATTTATAAAATTCATTCTTCCCTAGATAAAAGTAAAAAGAAAGTATCATGGAGTTTGATCATCGCTTCGATGATATTTCTCATCTGCTATTCCACATACTACTTTATTCAATGGAATCACGCGGATCAAATTTTTACAAAACCGGAAGTGGCTCAGGGAAACAATCGGATTGACGGGGATTTACCGGAATGGATGAAAAAAGCGTCTCGTTTGAAAGTCAATCATGTGACCGAAATGTTTCTTCAACCGGATCAAAGATCCAATATCGGTTTATTTGCAGCCCAGAGTCAATTTGATCCGCTCGCGTATTTCGCATCACAAAGATTTCGTTTCGTGTTTAGTGGTCCATCGGAACCCAAAATATCGAAAGAAGATGCGGGAAGAATCTTGCATCTTTTATTCGGAAGATCGCATGCCTATCTTGATCGATTGTGGAGAGGAAATTCGCTCATCACGACGGATATAAACTCTCACGTTCAAGTTCATCCCGAACTTCGTGTTTCTTATACAGAGACGACTCTTTCGATCTATAACGAGAATGCTTCTGCCGAACAATCGTTTTTTCGTTTGAGTTCCGAATTTTCCACACCGGAAGAGGCGATTTATACGATCACCGTTCCGCCGGGAAGTATCTGCACAAAGTTGTCTCTCTGGATCGACGGCGAAGAACGACCGGCGAGACTAACGTTTCGTTCAACGGCGCGTAACGCGTATCGGCAAATCGTCGATGTGGAACGACGAGATCCGTCGTATGTGGAATGGTTGGACGGAAACCGACTCCGACTGCGTGTTTTTCCTGTGGATCCCGGGAACTATCGGATGGTGCGGATTGGAATTGTCTCTCCCCTCAAATCTGACGGCAATACGTTGAATTACGAACGAATTCGTTTTGAAGGTCCGGTTTCCGACTTTGCGGAGCAAAAGGTCAATCTGGATTTATTTTCAAAAGAACCGATCACACTTTCCTCTTCCGGAATTTCTCTCAAAGAAAAAGTTGTACCGGATTCTCAGGTTCGTCAGTGGACCGGGGAGACTGGGTTTAGAGGCTGGTCTTTTTCTTTTCCCGCATCTCAACCGCAAGGAACAATTTCGGCAGCGGGAATGACATACAACGTGCTTCCGCAAAAACGCGAAGATATTTCCTTTACTCCGGGCACAGTCATAGTCGCTCTCAACGCAGCGCTTTCTCGTTCCGAATGGAAAGAGATCGTAAAAAAACTGTATGATTTCGAAATTCCGATTACAATTCTCACAAACGAGTGGTTTCAAACAAAAGATCTTGCAAAGGCAATGCGTTATTTGGATGAATGTGAAATTCCTGCTTTCAATTTATTTCCGCTTTATTTAAACGAAACGTTAACCAAAAACGGATCGGAAGAAAAATCTCTCTGGGTCGTCGCCGGAGAAAATCAGTCCCTTCCTTTGGGAGAACTGCGAGGATCCGATCGTTTTACAAAAATGCAAATCGCCGCGAAAAAACGATCGATGCCTGTGAAAATCGCAGTCATCAACGGAAAACAGTCCGAGTATGTTGCAAGTCTTATCGATCTAAATCAGATCGTATCCGTCGCCGAGAGTGAAGAGGAATTGTTCAATGTGCTTCGTAACAAACAAATTCGTCTGCCGATCGAAAACAAAGAAAGCGTATCTCTTTCTTACGCCAGACTCACCCTTGAAAAATCGACCGAAACGGACTCAAAACGACCGGGCGGCGATCTTTTGATTCGAATGCTGATTCAGAGAAAAATAATGAATCAACTTGGAAAACGTTTCTTTGATCGGGATCTCGAAAATGGAGATCTTGTCAATCTTGCTCGCGACGCAATGGTAGTCTCTCCCGTATCGACTCTGATCGTTTTAGAAACGGAAAAAGACTACGACCGATTCGGAATCAAGGCCGATAAATCTACGCTCGGACAGAGCAAGCTGGAGGCGCCGGGAGCAGTACCGGAACCCGGTGAATGGCTGTTGCTTGTGTGCATTGTTCTCGGCATGATCGCATATTTTAGAATGCGATATAAACATGCTTAATTTTTAATATGTTACAACAAAAAAGATATTTTCTTTTTATGTGCATCTTGATCTTATTCTGCGCGATACCGATGTTGTATGTCGGGCAGAATTTACTCAGTGTTCGATCCGTCTTCGAATTGTATCCGCTTTTGTTTCTTCCTCTTTTTGCCTATTCCGACATAGAGCGAAAGAAACTATGGCTGCTCATACCAGGATCTGTCTTTGTCATCTTTGGAGTTTTATTCCAAAGACTCAGTCTTGTATGGATCGGTTCGTTTTGGAACGCCCTCTCAGTCTTACATCTGAGCGGAATCACTTTCACTTGGCCGGCGCCGTTTTTAGTGTTTGCAATTCCTCCGATCACCGGATTTGGTTCTCTCTTTCTCGGTTATCGACTACGATTGATCGTCACCGAATGGAGCGCCTGGCTGATTCGATGGATCGATCCGAATACAACTGCGGTCGGAAATCAAATTTTCTACGGCGGGGAATGGTTCACGGTCGATCGTGTATGCGAAGGAATGAAGATGGGACTTGCATCCGTTCTCATTGCGGCGGCCTTTGCTCTTCGTGCCAATCGCACAGGGAAAATTTTAATTGCGTGTCTGATCTTGCCTCTTTGGTTTTTTTCAAATTTGATCCGAGTATGCATTCTCGTTCTATTTCAAATTCCGGCAAACTCTTGGAAACATGAGTTTGTCGGTTTGGTATTTTTTATCTGCGGGGTCATCACACCGTTAGTTACCATTGCCTTGATTTTTTCCAATCCTTCGCAAAAACAAACTTCGACGTTTCGAGATATCACCTTATATTCTCCTCCCAAAATCGCGTGGTTGCTTTTACTTCTCTTAATGACCTCGGTTCTCTTGGGAAATCATCTATTGCCATTCAAGCAACATTCTTGGCCTTCTAAAATTCTTTCGTTCCAGTTGGATGCGGATTCGATTCTAAGCGATTCGAGAATTGCAGTCTATCGTTCCAGGGAAAACTACCTCATACTAAAGCGGGATTTGTTCGCAATCGGAACCGGGCACGATCCCAGAATCTGTTTTGAGGCAGTCGGTTTTTCTTTTGTGGAACAAGAAGAACAAAAGGGATTCAAACGGGCGCAGCTCTCCAGTCCTTCGGGTGCGAAACCGATTCTTCTTTGGTGGTATTCCGTCGACGAAAATAAAAACACCACGGCGGTGGAACTGGCAAATATTTCGGCGTTCGCTCCACAACGAGCGAATTCCGATTTGGAATGGCGTTGGAAACGATTCCGCGGCGCGGATGTGATTCAATGGAATTTATACGGACCGGATGAAACCGAACTTCGAAACATTGCCGAGACTCTTTCTAAAAAACAATAAACGATCTCGTCTGTGAAATCGTAAATTCGATTTGTAAATCTACAAAATCAAGCGGATCGAATTTTTCAAACCTTCTAAGATCGGAAAAATTTCAAATCAAAAAAGGATCAAATCGAATTCAAACTTAAGCTGTCGATTGTATATAAAACCGTATAGGCTCTACATCTCATCGATCCCAATCGATACAAAAAGTCCCGGTTGCAAAATGATTCTTACCGCCCATACACGCCACTTTCGGATTGCAGGATTGAATCAAAGTTGAGGCATGATTGATTATAAAATCTTCATATGAATTTCCGCAAGGGGTCATAAATAGACTCCTCTCGCAATATTCAACGTCTTTTTTCATGTAATACGCGCTCTGATCAGGAAAGCGTTTGCCGACTTGTTCTCCCAGACCAATGAGTATAAGTGTCAAAAAATCCGTTTTTCTTGAATTGTCTGCAAAGCATCCGAGGGAAGGCAAATCGTGGTTTTTATTTGAATGTAACTATTTCTCCTACGTTGAAACTCCTCGTCATTCACTACTTGAGGTCCGTCAATGCCGTTCTGACATTGTATCGATGAGAAAAGGAGAAACAAAACTTCGAAATAGAAAATCGATATTTTTTGGATCGGGCTCGTATTCATCAAAGAGAATTCTCCATTACAAAACATCTTCCATATCGACAATTTCGGCCAATTGGCAAAATTCTAACTCCCATCACATTCAAAAAAAATTATTTCTTCCATTTTTAAATCGAACTGTGCTCTTCAAAAAGTCAAATTCAAAATATACCGAATATAAATTCTATCCTGATCGAGTCAAGATACAGTCTCTTTTTTAAGAAATTTTAAAATAGAAGTTCATTCTTGATAAGAACATACGAATTCGCCCTTGATTCGTAAAAAGTTATTTTTTCGTAATATTCTAAGAATGAAATCGATCCGAAAGCGCAATACGACAAAACCGACTCAGATCGTGTTCGAAAAAAGAATTTGAAAAATACACGTTAGCTCTCTTTCAAAAGATCGTCAAAGAAAATGGATTGGAAAAACAAAAAATACGGATCGATTTATTGTCTTACACAGACAAGGTGTTTCGGTTGATCGCAGGCGTCCGAAAATGTGGCGGCAATCGCGGTCTCGGACAGGGTATTTCCGACTCCGTTCTGGCCGTTATTAAAACCGGCGCCTGCCGTTCCATCCGTCCAGTTCGTACAATGATCCGCACTCGATAACCAACCCGATTCCAATCCAGTCCACCAGATTGTACCCGCGGCGGGATCCATCGGAACGATCAAACCGGGAGCGGGGAACACCACGATCCCTGCCGAATTTGTGGTAAACGTTTTGATAGGAGACGCAACCGTTCCGAGATAATAATCCTGATTGGGCAAAAGAACCCAATCGCTGTTCTCCGCTCGATTTGTGCAGTTCGCCGTTGCGTTACAGGCCCTTCGAATCGGTACGACCTGAGACGCGATCAATGCCTTGTAGTCGGTTCCCGCGCCGGGAAGAGCTGAAAAATTTGCATTTTTCTCATTGGCGCAAATCGTATCGCCGCCGCCGACCGTTCCCGCACCGAGTTGTCCCGAAAAGGTTCCGGTTGTGATAAAAATATACTTCAATGCAAGATTCGGATCCGTAGAGATCAGGATTCCGTTTGGATTCAAAAGACCCAAGAGCAACACACTCGAACTCAACTTCGGAAACGGAGCGGAACATCCGAATAAAAACAGAACGTTTAAAAGAAAAATATATATAGTTTTTTGAATACGATTTAACACAATGATCATCTGATTTATTTTGTGATAAATTAATAAAACTCTTTTCGAAAACTGATTTCGATTCTTCCTAAAGGAACAAAAGAATTGGATTGCAGAGTTCCGGGATTCCATTTAAAAAAACCTTCCGGTTTCGATTCTATCAAAACGGTTGCGGAATGGAAAGAACGTTTTTCCAACCATACGTTCAAACCGTAACTCAAAAGGGCTAATACCCCTATCCCGACTTGATTATTTTGATGAGTATTGTATTCTTTTTTTTCCTCGTCCCTTTTTTGAAACAAATACAAAGAAACAGGTAGCGGAGTTGTCAAGACGGCTAACGTAAGCAAAGTCGGATCGTTTGTGGAGCTCTGCGCAATGGAATTTCCGGCCGTTCTTTCCGCGTTACCCGCCACAGCCAAAGCTCCAAACCAAAGAAAGATCAGAGAAGCCTTAGTATATTCCTTTCTTTCGATCGGTAGCAATGCGGGAACCCAAAGTTTCCACGTAGAAGCCTCGTCAAATGTCTGTTTTTTTTCGGCTTCCACCATACTTTTGGGTCGATCGTGTTCCACAAAAAACGAAGACCACTGACTCCAGGAAGACGGTTTTCCAAAACGATTGAGCGCGGAGATTCTAAACTCATATTTACCGGCGGGAATTAAAAATTCCAAACTGTTTGTAGAAACCTTTTCCTCGTTTGTTAGCGTTTCCGGCGCGGACGTCTTCCGGATTTCGATTTTATAACCGTTGTTCCCCTTCACTTCGTTCCATTCTATATAATACGTATACTTTTTATCTTCCGAATATGCAGAATAACTCATAAATATACAGAGTAAAATCAGAATTTGTTTTCCGAAAGATCTCAACTATTCATCCCCTTTTTTTCCGGTCGTCTTCGTTTCCGGAGCGGCCAGATCTTCTCTCAACACAATTTTAAATTCCCCGATCGCCCGATTGGATTCGTTTCCGTCCTGAGTCAGCGACCAAGAGAATTTTCCCACATCCAAAACGCTCAAGTCGTTGAGTCGAAACGATTCTCCGTTTACCGATTGTTTTAAAATGGATTCTCCCGAAGTTCCGTATAAACTTAGACTCCATTTTGTTGTCTTAGACATGGGGCTATGTTTCCAGCGAAATACGAGAGAATTCTTTCCGGTCATATCCACGATGCCTCCTTTTGAGGGGAACACCAGCGTTGGCAAAGCTGTTTCTTTTTTTACAGGTTTTGCGTTAGCGGAATTTGCTTCCTGCTTTTGAAGAGTCGTTTCGGTTTCGGCAGTTTGAGTTCCTTGTGGAGTTGAATTTGTCGAAACGACTTCGGTTTTTTCCACCTGAAAGGATCTTGTTTCGGAGACGGATGACGTTCCGGGTAAAACCGAAAAAGCGCGAACCCTCCAATGATACTTTCCTTCGGAAAGTGGAATCGAAATCGAAGTTTTAAAAACGGTGAGTTGTCGAAGTCCGGATTTAAAATCGGTGGATTCTGATATTTCCAAGATATAACCGGTTGCCAAACGAGAAGGTTTCCATCGAAAGGATTGTAAGACGCTTCCTTCCAGACTCGTATTCTTCAAAGGAAAAAGAAGTGTTACGGGAGGGTTGGGTAGAATTCGGAACTTTCGAGTTCCGGAAATTTTTTTCTTATCGAAAGAAATCAATCTCCAATAATAAATTCCTTCGGGAAGATGGACTTCGCTGGAGTCTCCCTTGAATTCTTTTTTGAGAATGAGCGGAGTAAAACTTCTGCTCAAAGACACTTCTAAAAGTCCGGTCTCCTCGCCGATTCCCGACTTCCATCGAAATCCGATCTTTGCCTCTCCCGTTTCCGGAAAGATCCTGTGATTGTCGGTCGGCTCGATCAATTCCCATTCCTCCCGGATCGGATGCAAAACGTCGTTTCCAACTCTCGCTTTTTCTCCTTCTTTGATCGTTCCGGTTTCCTTTCCGGAGCTGATCCATTTCAGATTTCCTTGAGAAGATTCTACTAGATTTTCTCCTTTGGTTTCGTCACGCGTTACGCGAAACAGACTGGATTCGTTTCCTGACTTAAGTTCGTTTTTGCCGGAGATTAAACTTACGGACTTTGAAGATTGGACTCGAACAGATCCTTCCTCCAATTCCAAAAGTTCCTCTTCCTCTTTTAGATTGATGACGATCATCGATCTCGGATCGAGTTCGAATTTGGTTCCGGATACCAAAGTCACAACCGCTTCCGATAATTCGTCCGTTCGTACAGAATCGTGATTGAAGATTGGAAAATTCTGTTCCACGTCCTGCCAAATCATACGATCCGAAAATTTTCTCTGCGCAGTTCTATATTTAAACGTGATATTGCCGACGGTTTCCTTTCTTCCTTCGTCGAAACCGGTGGTCTCTTCCTTCCAAAATAGAAAAAGAGAAAACGTAACCACAAGTAAGGAAAACAGTCCTACTTGAATCTCCTTTCTAAATTTGGAATATAAATTCATGCCAATGACCTGGAGGGTTTTTCAGGATCGGGAATTCCGCATAACGTGCGCAGCTCTTCCAAAGACTTGGGACAATCCTGATCGTCTTTCCAACCTAAAACTGCGTAGATCTTTTGCGGTTTTTCCTTACCGCGAATCCAAACGGGGGGAAGTTCCACAAAGTAAAAATGATCCTTTGTCTGTTCATATGTACTTTCGGAAATCAGAATATCGGTTCCAAATTCCTTGTTCAGATATTCGATTCGAGAAGCAAGATTGACTGTGTCGCCGATCACTGTAAATTCCAGTTTTTTCTCGGAACCGATCTGCCCCACGATAACCGGACCCGAATTGATCCCGCAACCGAAGCGCGTAAACGGACGCCCGATCTTTGTACCTTGTATGTTGAATTCTACCAAGGCTCTTCTCATCAACAAAGCGGAGTTAATTGCGTTTTTTGGTTCGTGCCCGTCGTAAACGAGAGCGCCCCAGTGAGCCATGACCGCGTCTCCGATAAACTTATCCACGATGCCTTGTGTCAGATAGATACATTCCACCATCTCGGTAAAATATTGGTTTAAAAATTCGACCACTTCTTCCGGTTTCATCTTCTCGGACATACCGGTAAAATTTCTCAAATCCGAAAAAAATACGGTAACTTCGCGATTTTCTCCGCCCAATTTCAAATCGGAGGACAAGGCTCTTTCCGCAATTTCCTTGTTTACAAACTTGCCAAAAGTGCTTTTGATTTTTTCTCGTTCCTCCAACCCTCTTGCCATTCGTAGAAATGAATTGGTGAGAACCCCGACCTCGTCGTGAGTCGTGGGACGGATATCCACCGCGTAATTTCCCTGTTCCACTTTTCGAGTTGCCGAAAGAAGTTGAATGATCGGGATCGTAAGGGATCTTGAAAAAACAAAAACGACAAAAAATGCGACGGATAAGACTGAAATCATGATCAAAAGATTCTGCCTTCGAATCTTATACACAACTTCAAACGCAAGATCAGCGTCTAACGTGGAAATGATTCCGAGACCGCCCACCTCCAATTGCTGATACGAACCCAATACTTCCCTGTCTTCAAAATCGAATCGTTGAGAACCGTTATCCGACGGACTTCGCAACATGTTTTCCACAAGGGGATGTTTTTTATAATCCTTGCCCGAGATCGCTTCCTTGTCGTTCGAATGCGCGATCAAATTTCCGGAAGAATCCACGACAAACATCTGAAAAAAATCCGTCTGTCTTACGGAAAGAAAAGAGTTCAAAAATTCGGTAGCGGAAAAAATAAGACCCGAGATTTCGGAACCGTCCGTTACGGGCAAAAGAACAGCGACAGCTGGGAAACCGAATTCAGAAGAAACATTCAGTACTTCTAATGTTCCGGACAAACGCGTGGACGCTTTTTCCAAAGCGGTTTTTAACGTTTCCGGATCGGGAACGCCCGAAACGGAATTGTTTTTTAAAAATTTAAGATTCCAAAAAAGGGAACTAATCTCTCGAACGGGTTCCCCCGATTTTAATTTGAATTTTACGTAAGCGACCGCATGATGATTCGCCCTAAAGAATTTTTCGGATTCTGCGGGACGAAAGTCTTGAATCTTGCGGGTTGTCTCTTTGAGTTGCCCGCTGAGCTGAAGCCCGGTCATTCTCGCGAGAGAAAGATTGTATTCTTGGATGAGAATCTCGCTGTATTTTCGAAAGAAATACGTGGCCATCGTAATCATCAAACTCATGCTGATCATGATGATCGCGGACACGATTGTGAGTAATTTGACTCGAATCGTAAAACGCGAAGGACGAAACGGCTCCGCTTCTTCTTCATAAATACGAGTATGATCTTGATGTTTTAGAAATTCGGAATATTGTAATTCCAGCTCATGCGCAAGTCCCTCTCCGGTCCAAACCAGACAAAGAGAGGAATGAGATCGATTTTTTAAAAAATGAAAAAACTTTTCCGAAGTTTCTCCGCTCCCATGCAGCGTTTTATCACTATCCGCGGAAGAGATCAAAAAACCGCCGTGTTTCAAATCCCGAATCAATCTTAAAAAGTCATGAGATTTTTTCAGAGATTCGGCTTCTTTACCGGGAAGACAAAATACGACCTCACGAATTCCCAACGCCAATTTGTTAGAAATCAGATCGCGAATCAGTAAATCGGGGTCTTCCGTTTCCGAATGCAGATTCGGAAGTTCTTCCCAAAGAATTTGTTTCTTAGATTTTTTTTTAAACCGATCAAGCAGCCTGGACATCCCTTCCCTGTTCTCCTTAATTCTGAAGTAGAATGAAGAAGTTTTTTATCCTGTCATCCGAAAATCTGTTTTTTAAAAAGAAGATAGAAGATTCGCGATCTCTTTTTGACCGAGAATCGACACAATGCGAACAAAGTTCAAAGACGTTATAATTCGTATTCGTTTTGATGCATACACCCGCGAGGTTTGGTTCGGCCCGAATTTCTCTATTTGGTCTCTTTTTTTGTATTTCGGTTTGGATCTTAGTTCGGAATTTTTTTAAAAAGAATCCGCACTACAGAGTTTTGAGAAAGACACTCTTATCCTTTCCTATGATTCGGAAATGGTTTCTAATTTAGCCGGAGCGGGAATTCTCAAGATCCATCTTAGAATTTCATAAAACTTCAGAGTCTTCAGTATCGGATTAAGCCATCCGGTTGTGATACAAAAATACGTATCATGAGGCGCCGTATGATGCACCATATGATGGGCAGGCCCCAAAATCAGTTTATATTTTTGTAATGTTTTTATGACCGGCAACGGGGAATCTTGGTGAGCCCATTTGTGGATTTGATTCGTTGCAAAAATTCCGAGCAAAAGAAAAAACCAGAACAACGCGACGAGAAAACTAAACGCTCCCGAGGATTCCCAAAAAAAAATGTAATAGATCAGGATCGGTAGAGATACAAGACAATTATTTCCGTTCGTTTCTATAAAATCGTGTCTCGTGATTCCTTTTGGATCCACGTGATGATCTCTAAAGGGAAAAATAAAACCGGGTCCTAAAATCGGAGTAGTTTCGGAACCAACACTATCCCCCAGAAAATGAACAAGACCCGAGAGAAAGTCGGCTCCGATCCAGGACAAAAAAATAATCAATGGTGCGGTCCAAACCAGCCAAAGATTTTCGGAAAGATCTCCGAAAAAAAGCAACGTGAGTTCGTATCCGAGATAAACGGAGAGAAATAGGAATGAGATCACCCCTGAAATTTCAAAAATTCTATGGATGGAGCAATCGGGTCTCTTGACCGGAATTAATTTTGAATTCATGACTTTACCTAAAGTATTCTTATCATGATCGCAATTTCAGGCGAGATTTTTTTCCAATGGAAACCGGAGATTTTGAAAAAAAATGAAACTTTACAGTAAGTCTCCGACCCATTCTTTATATCAAATGATCCCTCTTTCCTTCAATACCCCCGGCTTACTCTTTCCTGCTATTTCGCTTTTGATGCTTGCGTATACAAATCGCTTCCTCGGGCTTGCAAGTTTGGCAAGACAACTGATCGGAAAGTATCACGAAAAAAAGACTCCTGATCTTCTTTCTCAGATTCGCAACCTTCGTTTTCGGCTTTCTTTGATTCGACACACCCAGAGCATGGGGGTGCTCAGTCTTCTTTCCTGCACTTCTTGTTTAACCGCCTTGGCCTTTGAACTTCAGAATACGGCTTGGATTCTTTTCGGAACTGCGTTATTATTTCTGGTGATCTCCCTTTGTATTTGTCTTCTTGAAATTCATCTTTCCGTTCACGCGTTGGATATCGAAATGCACGCTTTGGGAAAGCCGGAAGAATCGAACGGACATCGTTCGAATTCCATTTAAAATTCGGTGGAAAATCGGAAGAATTCTTGAATCCTTTTGAATTCCTTGAAAGGATCTTTTTTTATATAGAATCGATACGCATACAAAAAGGAGGAAACGAAAATGAATCATCAGTATTATAAAAATAAGGTAGTTTGGATTACGGGAGCCTCTTCCGGAATCGGAGAAGAACTTGTAAAAGAAGCCGCCAAACGCGGTGCTAAGATCGTTCTTTCCGCGAGAAGAATTAAAGAACTAGAAAGGGTCAAAAAAGAATGCGGACTTACCAAAACAAACAGCCTAATTCTTCCTTTGGATTTAGAAGATTATAAAAGACTCAAAAATGCCCCAAAAAAGGTGACCGATCAGTTTCAGTCTATAGACATACTCATCAATAACGGAGGAATCAGCCAGCGTTCGTATACGTATGAAACCTCCATTCAAACATACGAAAAACTAATGGACGTAAACTATTTCGGAAACATCGCGCTTTCTCTCGCGGTTCTACCGATTTTTCGAAAACAAAAAAACGGTGTGATCGCATCCGTTTCCAGCGTCGCGGGTCTGTTCGGAGTGCCTCTTCGAAGCGGATACAGTGCGACAAAGGCCGCTCTTACTGGTTTTTACGAATCCCTTCGCGCCGAAAACGCAAGCGAAGGAATCAAAGTTACCTTGGTCTATCCGGGTTTTATCAAAACTCAAATTTCGAACAATGCGCTCAAAGGAGACGGAAGCCAACAGGGGAAAATGGACCATGCGATCGAAAAAGGAATCGCACCCGACGAGTGTGCGAGAAAAATCCTGGATGCGATCGCGGAAAACAAAAACGAAATCGTCATAGCGGGCTTTAAGGAAAGATTCGGAATTTTTCTGCATACATTCTTTCCCGGAATTTTTGCAAAGTCCATCGCAAAGATCAAAGTCACGTAAGGATTGAAAATCTGGATCGTTAAAAAAACAAAAAGGCAGAAAAGACCGCCTCGATAAAAGATGTTTTTATACTTTCTCCGATAAACCGGCCCTGTCCGATCGTTTGCCAAAGAGCCAATTACAGACAACACTGGATCGAATCGGGTCTGATTCGGATGGATGATAAACATCACAGCGGGTCGTTATTTGACGAGGGACGCTCTGGGAGAACATGCCCTCCAGATCGTAAAAGAACGTTAACCGACACCAGAACTCGATTTTAAATCCGATTTATAACTTCGTTGTTCCAACGATTGTCCATTTAAAAAACGACACCTTACAAACAAAATCAGACTCTGGTTTAAGCAAAATTTTCATACGCCCGATTCGACTTTGAGGCTCAGCCCAACCACGGAAAATTTAAAAAGTCCATCCTGATTTTACTTCAGAGCGAACTTAAAGTCCCCGACAAGTCATTTTTCTTTGAGACGGTTTGTCGGAACAACTTCGAAACCCCTCTCAAACACAATGAGGAGGGAGTTCCCACAAAAAATCCAATACAAACACAAACAGCCGACCAATCGGATATCACACGACCGGTCTTACAATCTTACAAACAAAAATTTTAGAATGAGAAGTCCTCAAGGAGCGCTGTAGATTTCCGCACCGCGCTCCAAAAACTCTTTCGACTTTTCGAGCATCCCCGCTTCGATGGCCTTGGACTCTGCCATTCCTTTTTCCTCCGCAAACTTTCGAAGCTCTTGGGTCAGATTCATGGAACAGAAATGAGGTCCGCACATGGAACAAAAATGCGCGGTCTTCATCCGATCCTGCGGAAGGGTCTCATCGTGAAAGGACTTTGCGGTTTCCGGATCCAAGGAAAGGGCGAACTGATCTTCCCATCGAAATTCAAAACGAGCCTTGCTCAAAAGATTGTCTCTTTCGATCGCACCCGGATGTCCCTTAGCCAGGTCCGCGGCATGAGCAGCGATCTTATACGCAATCACTCCTTGTTTTACATCCTCTTTATCGGGAAGACCCAAATGTTCTTTCGGGGTCACATAACAAAGCATCGCAGTTCCGAACCATCCGATCATCGCGGCACCGATCGCGGATGTGATATGATCGTAACCCGGAGCGATATCCGTCACAAGAGGGCCTAACGTGTAAAATGGAGCTTCCTGACAGAGTTTCATCTGAAGATCCACGTTTTCCTTGATGAGATGCATCGGAACGTGACCCGGACCTTCGATCATGACTTGGATGTCTTCTTTCCAAGCGCGTTTTGTCAATTCACCGAGGGTTTCCAATTCCCCAAATTGAGCCTTATCATTCGCATCCGCGATCGAACCGGGACGAAGTCCATCGCCGAGAGAAAACGAAACTCCGTATTTTTTCATCACACCGAGGATCTCGTCGAAATGTGTGTAAAGAAAATTTTCCTTATGATGAGCAAGACACCATTTTGCAAGAATCGATCCGCCTCTGGAAACGATTCCGGTAACTCGATTTGCAGTCCAAGGAATATAACGCAAAAGAACTCCGGCATGAATCGTAAAATAATCGACCCCTTGCTCCGCTTGTTCCTCCAATGTATCTAAGAAAACTTGAATATTTAAATTTTCCGCTTTCCCTTTTACCTTTTCAAGAGCCTGATAAATGGGAACGGTTCCGATTGGAACGGGCGAATTCCGGATGATCCATTCCCTCGTTTCATGAATATTTTTTCCTGTGGATAGATCCATCACCGTATCGGCCCCCCATTTCACGGACCAATGCAGTTTTTCTACCTCCTCTTCGATCGAAGAACCAAGAGCCGAGTTTCCTATGTTCGCATTGATTTTTACGAGAAAATCCTTACCGATGATCATAGGTTCCAACTCCGGATGATTTCGATTGGAAGGAAGAATGGCGCGACCGCTGGCGATTGTCGATCTTACAAATTCAGGATCCATATTTTCTCGAATGGCCACATAACGCATCTCTTCGGTAACGATCCCTTGTCTCGCGTAAAACATTTGGGAATGGTTTGTGTCTCCACGATTCAAACGTTTGCGGATCCATTCTTTTCTAAGAGGGGGAATTCCGTTTTTATAATCGGAAGAGAATTTGCCGGACAACGCTCCTTCGGTCTGATACGAATGATACGTAGTTCCGTCGGTAAGTTGAATCGTTTTCAGAGGTACTTGAAATTCTTGAGTTGGTTCCATAATTCTCCTGACCGTCGGTTTGGAGATGGAACGAGAAGGAGGCGCTTTCAAAAAACAAGAAGGGACAAAAAATTTCCTAAAAAATTTTTGAGGCTGTCAAAAATTTCAAAGATAGAATCGTTTGTATGATCCGTTTTCCTACGCAGGCTTTATCCTGATCAGGTTCCGGGGACTCTCTCAGAGGCACAATCAATTTGCCCCACCCCCAACGGTTTCAAGAATAGAATCGGGTCCATCGCATCGATGACAAGAATAAAACACGGAGCAGGAAAGATTTTTCGGATCCTTTTTTTGATCACTCGGTTTTTAAATGAGTTCGAGCCAGTCTCCTATTTATTTTCGATCCTAAAACCGGATTTCAAAAAACGGTAAATTAGAATTTCTGCTGGAACTCATACAAACTTTACTGCGAAGGCAGATTTGAAATCTGTGGTCAAGTCCGATAACGCCTGTGCGTATTTAAAATTAAATTGCAATCTCAACCAAAGATAAAAAATGTTAAGCGAGGTCATTAGTAAAACTTCTCAAATAAACGCGGTCAAAAATTAACTTTTGAATACAGTTTTCAATTTTAGCTTGAATGTACTGGAGTTTTATCACTCCCCTAAAACATGTCCTGGTTCTTTGAGCTTTGCTCCAAATTTAGCACTCAATTTCCCCATACCTTCTTGAGAGATACCTGTATTGGCAACATAGATCTCATCGACTTCTTTTAAGTCTAAAAGAAGTTTCAAAGATTCATCTGTAATATTGGGGGCATCAAAAATCGACACACGGAAGATTCGATTTCCTTTATTGATAAACAAACGAAGTTGCTCGTCTTTCATATCGCAATTTTCAATAACCAATTCACCTAAAGAAATTTTCTCCAGATTTCCCAAGTCATTAGAAGAAACATGAGAAAATTTCAGATTCTTTAAGCTCAAAGAGGATAACTTGTAAAAGACTGGGAGAAACTTAATTTCTCGATAGTTAGATTTCCTCTGTCCATCAATTTCAACATGTGTCATATCCGCTAGATCTTTTTCTTCAATAGCTTCATAACCCACTGAAAGATAATATTCATTGAGGCCTTTTAACAACTCTGCTCTTTCATTTTCCTGGAAATGGATAGGTTCTTCCTTTCTACATCCAAAAAAAATAAATATAACAAAGGTTAACAGTAACAGTGAAAATCTAATACTTTTTCTCATCTTTTGGGATTCCATCCTAAGTGTTCTGCATAAGTCGGGATATCGTATTCAAGACGAGCTTTCTGTCCCGGTGCATCTCTAAACACTACATGTGTATGAGGGCTTGGAGATTTCACGTATTTTTCTAAATTGTTGTAATCCAATCCTGTCTTCGTAGAATTCTGCCCTAACTTACCGACATAATGATTTCCCGTAGTCCCGGCATATCCGAATATGGTCCCTGCCTTTAGTTCTAAAGGTTTTTTCGAGTTTTCGAAATGATCTTTTACGTATTTTGGAATCTGATTTGCCATATGACCGATTTGCACTTCTCTTTCGACTCCCTCTTTATCTTTAAACTGTATGACCGCTCTATTTCCGGCAGTCGCGTCCTTACCCCAAGATTTTATTTTAAAGGTTCCGTCTTTAGTATCAAAGATGGAATAGGGAGTTAAATTTTTTGCCATAAGATCCGCCTGACCATGTTGTTTACTTTCATCAGGAGTATGCATCCTAGAACCTTTTTGCCAATCTACTGAGTTGATTTTTGCGTTTGACGCGTCTTTGTTATTTAAGGCGTCCAGTACTTCGGAATCCAATCCCTTCGCTTCAAATTGTTTAAAGATTCCGCCTGTCTTGGTATTGATTGTATAGCCGTTTTCCAATTTATATATTAACTCACCGTTCGCATTGTATAAAGTTTTTGCTTTGATTCCGTTGATCGTAAACTCGTCTCCACCCCCCTGACCGCTTGCAATTCTCTCCTTCAACATCCCCACGCTATCGTTGTGCACCAAGATACAGGTTTCTCCAACATAGTAGGTATGATAATCCTCAACTTCAAAATTAAAAACCGGAATCTTTTCTTTGTGCGTTTCTTTCACAATCGAGTGAATAGAAATCGTCTCTCCAGCTTTGTCCAAGAAGATATCTTCTGTTGTAAGTTCAGAGGCCAAAACAAAGCCTCTGTTTGATGTAAAAAATCGATGCCCGGGTGTGCTGACTACCTCCTCCCCGTCTCCAAAGTTGATTTTCAAAAGTTCGGAGTTTTCATTTCTAAAAAGTCGAACGACTCTCTTTAAACTCTGATCTTTAGTTTCGGGATGAAAAGCCAATACTTCGTCTTCGACTTCTATCTTTTCAATCCGAACAAGTCCTTTGGCTGTAAGGACAAGGGTTCCGGCTACAAAACATAAACTTCCGACGTCGTCATTTCCGCTAAAAGCCCCGGCCACACCGTCCCACGCAGCCGATGCAACGCCTTTGATCCCATTCCACGTATTAGAAGCCGTTCCGGCGACGCTATCTAAAGCATCGTCTAACGTGTCTCCGGCCCAATCCATCGCATCATCTAAAAAGTCTCTTTCCCCTTCAACTCCTGCACCCGCGATTGCATCGGCTCCCATATGCTGATTTGCTTCCGCGTGTTTGTCTTTGGCTTCTTGCTCAGCGGCGGCTTGGTCTGCGACTGCACGATCCGTCAAATAATTCAAGTTGGTTTTAAAACCGTTTACCGAATCGTAAGTTCCCGTTGTAACTCCACCTTTTGCTTGCAGGCTTCCGGATACCCCGTCTCTCTCTGTATAATCCAGAGTAGCGCCCGTGCCGGCCCAGTCACCTTTCCCCGGAAGGCTATAACCCAGAGAACCGCCGACCCCGGCTCCTTGACTCCAACTCAAGCCAGCGCTCACCCCGCTGTTAAATTTCGTTCCTACCTCCGCGCCAAGCCCGTTTCTTTCATTGTAACTCAAACCTGTGCTGCTTCCGTTTTTGAAATTTTTGTCCAAGGACGCACTCACGCCGCCGTTTTGGCTGTAACCCAAACCTCCGCCGATTCCACTCTTCGTAGACATCCCAACGTTCGCGCCAAAACCATCACTCTCATTGTAAGTCAATGCAAGACTCGAACCACCGGCGGTTTTGTAACCGACACTTGCGTTGGTTCCGGTTTTCGAATTGTAGTTCAGCCCTGCATTGAATCCGCCTACGTTGAGTCCCAGACCCACAGTGGTTCCGCCGTGTTCACTCACCCCCACACTTACGGACGCAGGACCGTAACCTACGGATACACTCGCCCCAAAACCGTTTTCTGCGGAATAACTCAAGCCGACTCCGACCGCACCGCCGGTAAAACTTTTAACATACGAATCGGCCACCGCTCCGACCGCACCGACCACTGCACCTTTCAAACCTCCGCCCGCAGCTCCTTGAGCCGCACCCATCGCAGCCATCACAAGTAAAGATGCCCCACCGGTAAAAGGAGCGGCAACGACTGCAGCGACGCTTGTCACCATCTGAAACTCTTGCGTTTGGTAGAACTCCTTCTTCGGCTTGTTCATTTTGTCGATCTGACCGGAAATCATCCACTCGGGAATTCCCGTTGCTTGCGAAATTCCAGTGGTGATGGTCGCTCTTTCAAAAGCCTTAAACGCTTCCTTTGCACTACCACCTCCGACGAGAACTCCTACCAACGAAGCCGGTAAACCCGTTGCTTCCGCAACCATACCGGTGATTTTATTTTGAACGACACTTTTTGCGGCTTGTTGAACGCTTATGCCGCCACCGATCGCAGCAGACCCTACATCAAAAAGAAGTTTTTTTACATCCGCTTCCAGTTTGTTATTTTCCATCCGCTTCTGAATGTCGCCTAACGTGCTATTGAGATACTCCTGATATCTTTGGTGAACATCCTGGGTTTTTTGACCGGTATAAGATTCCCCTGCTCCGTTGAAATAAAAGTCAAAACCCATCTTTTCGAGATGGAATGTGGTCGGTACGGAGATTCTTTCTTCCCCATACGTCACTTCTATGGGAATTCCGGATATGGTCACGTCTCCCTTGAGAATCCAAACTCCGTTATAGCTTTCTCCGTCTTGCGTGAAATCATATCCCATCGCGGCCAAATTCTCTTTAAAGTTGAACATCGTGGAATCGAATCCTTCTTGGAGGTGAAAGTTCGGACCTACATTGTGTTTCGCGGTCTCTTGAAGATTTCTTCCTTCCTCGGACATTCCGCCCTTGATTTCTATTTCCGGTGAAACTTTCACTAATCTCGGTTCTACGATCGTTCTTTCTCCATTGGAAAGATTGATTTTTTGGTCCTTCTGAAAAGCCGGTTGCAATCCGTTGTATTGAGCAAGAGCGTCTTTTCTAGAAACACGGTAGTATTCTTCGTTTGCGATTCGCTGTTCTTCGTTTCCATCCGAGAAGGATTTTACGTATTCGGTTTTGTCCGAAAATTTCTCAAACGCAAGATCCATATCCTTCTCTTGATTTTCCATGTTCTTTAGATAAGCGGTCAAAAGATCCGAGTTAAAGGATGTCGTTCCCAGTTGTTCCGCACTCAGTTGTGAAAAGGAAAGCGCGGCAGGCGCGAACTGTGTTTGAATGTTCATATACTGATCTACCATGATCGCGGTATAACTTCCGTCGGTCATCGCGTGACCGCTGACCTGATACACACCGCTGTTGATCGATCTCATTCCTACGATGGTTCCGTTATTTCCCTTGGCAAATTTATAACCTTGATCCCGTAGATATTGATATTCCGATCCGTTGTTCAATTGTTCCCAAAGAGACTCTGCCGCTTTTTCGGAACGATCTTTGTTAAGCGCCAACATCTTTTGCGCTTTTTCGTCCAGATACTGGATCATCGCGGTGTTCGCGGCGAGATTGACAGCGCTGCTCGCGCTTTCTCTCAGATCCGCGAGTCTTTGCAAATCGTCTTCGTTTGTCAAAAGACGATTCATGTCCTGTAGAAGAGAGGCGATCTGTCCTTGTACTTCCTGTGCCTTTGCGCTGTCGGCCGCGATCACTTCTGCGATTCCGGCGGTTGTGATTTCATCCGGAAGTTGAGAGGAAAGATAATCAAAGACATCGTTCAACCCAATCAGCAGTTCGCCGCCGATCGATCTCGCGGCCAACTCTTCCGATCTTGCGAGCAAGGCTTGTACTTTGTCGGCCTGTTCCTCCCCTTGTTTCAGAAGCTGTTGCGAAACCCCGATCATGTCCTGTATCGAAGCGTAATCGATTCCCGCTTGCGAAAGAGCATAGACTTCGTCTTGACCTTTGCGAACTTCATCAGCAACCTGAGACGCGTTCATATTCCCTTTGATTTGTAAGCTCTCGCTGTATGCAAAATAGGAATTTCGTGTAAACGTTAGATTGCTTCCCTGAACCTGAGTTTGGGCAACGTTACTCAGGTTGTTGTAACCGGATTTTAAACTTTTTCCGGCAACCATACTCTGCTTCATCGAAAGAGATTTATAATACTGAGCTTCGTCGAATTTCCCTTCATCCGCAAATTTTTTGGAAAGAATTTCATACTTTTCGTGTTGAGCGAATATCTCCGAAACGTCTTTTAACAGGGTCTTTTCCTGATCCTGTATGACGGCTTGTAAGGAAGCCGCTTGGTCTATATCCGCAAGAAGTGTAGTATATTGAGCGCCATTCGCAACGTTCTCCGCCTGACGAACCGTAAAACCAAAACCTCCGTTCGTTCCGTCGTTTTCACCCTGCCAAAAGGATTGAGCGCTTGCGTAACCTGCGACGTTCGATTGAATCTGAGAGATTTGGGACGCGTCAAACATATACGCACCTCCACCGTAAAGCAAAGCGATGATATTGTTGATACGGTTCGAAGCGTCCAAATCCGCTGTCGAATACGCTTCCGATCTCGCATAGCTGTCGCGGATTTCCAAACTTAAGGAAACGCCTTGTTGGTTCAAAGACGCTTCGTTTGTTTGATTTGTGATCGCCTGGTTCAGACTCTCCGCGGCACCCGAATAATAATACGCATCGATCAACTTGTTTGTAGTATTGTAAAGTTGTGCGCTATTTTGTTCCGAATTCAAAATTTGATTTTGAAGAACGTCGATTTGCTGACTTCCGTCCGCGATAAATTTCAATTCGCCCGTAATCGGATCCTGCAAAGCGTTTACCAGAGTGTCTTTGGAGCTCAGATACCAATTGAGTTCCGCGGTTTTGAAACTAAGAATCGTATCTTCCCAAATTTGTTGACCTTGACGAAATTGGCTGTCCGGATTCTCAACCCCGCCGTAACCCGGGATCTCGTGACCATAAACAGCGGTCAGCCAAATGTCCCGATCCGATTGAAGATCGACGATTTGATTGTCAAAGGCCTGGGTCGCGTTCGCTCTCAGGGTTTGAAGCTGGGTCAGTTTGGTTGTGTATTCCGATTGATAGTTTTGATTTCTTTGAGCCCAGTCTTGGAGTGGATTGACCATCCCCAAAAGTGATTGAGCTAAGAGATCGTACTGACTTGCAAGACCGGACCAAAGATTTCGGTTTGCAATCGCGCTCGGATCTTCAAATACATAATCCGTTTGAACAAGAAGAGAAACGGGACCACTGATCGAAAGTTGACTCAAGGAAGTAATCTGTGTTCCACCCAGACCACCTAACCATACTTTGTTGTCTTTGCTCAAAATGGATCCGAACACACCGTCATTATCGCCAAACTGGGTTCCGTTCAAAGCTCCCAAGAGAAACTGATTCTCCTGAAGTTTGTTTTGATCCACGTTGTAATTCGCGGTCAGATCCGTCGTTTTGTGATACAACCAATCGCAAAGTAAGATACCGCACAAACCGTAGTTGTAAACATGGACATCCATATTCGCGGAGCAGGACGCAGAGCTGGAGCTCGCGCTCGAAATGATCCCGTCTTGAGCGTTACAATTTCCGTTTGCGTCCGCGGTAAATATCGTAGAATGCAGCTGTCCGTTTACATCAAAATAAACGCCTTGTGTATTGCCGCCGCCGATCGTTGAAGGAATATCCGTCCCTACATCCTGAAACGCGGTAAAAACGCTATTTTCAATATGAACGTCGTTCTTTGTCCCGGAGTAGGAATATCCTCCGACATAGTAATTAAAAGTCGCGCTTTGATAACCGGTATAATTTCGTAACTTCTGCGCGGGGTCGTTCCAATACTCGGTCCTTGCCTGCGCGAATTGTTTTTGTTGAACAAAGAAATCGCCTAACGTCCGTGCGATCTGATCCAAAGGAGAATTCGTAGCGAGTAAAGCTTGAACCTGCGTCACCAAATTTTGGGCTTGCGAATACGCACTTTGTAACGCGGTGTTTTGCGAATTGTCGGTGCCCACGCTCTGCTGCATCGTTGCGCCGATGGTATTCACGATCTGCCCCAAATAATTGCGGGTATTTTGATCCGCTTGTGCAATTAGATTCCCGTTATTCAGCCAAAGGGTTTCTTGTTGATCAAGTGCGCTTAGAAAATCCTGTTTTTCTTGGATCGCTCTCAGGATCGAATTGTCCCATTGATTCAAACCATTCTGAATCGAATCCAAAGAATTCTGCTCCCAAGCGGATTGTTGCGCAAGTAAGCTCTGCCACTTCGTATCCCAGGCTTGCACACCTTGGTAATAACTTCCTGCCGCTTGTGCCGGACTGATCTGTTGGTTCGCAGGAGCCGTAGTAGTCGATTGTACCGTAGGGTCTACCGTATTGACGGCGGTGGCATTCGAAGAAGTCACATGGTTCGAGGTATTCTGAGACAAAACGTTTAAGAAGGATTGCAACTCGGTCTGTATGTATGCAGCAGCGTCCGCCAACCACTGACTTTTCGCCTGTTGTTTTTGCAACTCGAGTTGTGCACGAATCGCGTCTCGATAAACCGAAACATCGTTTACGGGATCGCTGGAGGTAACCGTGTTCACGATCGCATCGATTTCCGCGTTTACATCCGCTTCCCAACTCGCCTCGAGCGTCTGCTCGCCGCCGTTCACGGTGGACATAAAAGAAGACTGATCCAATTGCAATTTCGCAGAGTCGACATAGGGTTGCAGATCAGCACCCGTAAATGCTTTTGCGGAATTCAGTTGTGGAACCGACTGTGCTCCCAGAGAAGAAAACTCCGACAACGGAAAAACGAACGTAAAAAAGAACGCGACAAGCAACACAAACGAAGTGAACTTTTCAACGAGCACACTTCCAAAAACAAAGGACCGATTGAATGACCTAACAAACAAAGTAAACTTCTCCACAAGAAAGGTTCCCAAAACAACGCGCTGAAAAAACGTAGGATCGCTCTTTTCTCTCCAATCGTGGTCAAAAAATTCACCTCGATCAATCAAAGCTGAGTCGGAAATCTGTGGGAACTCATACAAACTTTCCTGCGAACGCAGATTTGAAATTTGTGGGAACTCCATCAAACCTTCCTGCGAACGCAGATTTGAAATTTGTGGGAACTCCATCAAACTTTCTTGCGAACGCAGATTTGAAATTTGTGGGAACTCCATCAAACTTTCCTGCGAACGCAGATTTGAAATTTGTGGGAACTCCATCAAACCTTCCCGCGAAGGGTCGGAATTCCGCAAAAAAGGATTCTGTATAAACAACTTGTCAGAAGCGACTGGATCAAAGCGGAGGAAAAAACGGAGAAAAACTCTGAAAAAAGAGAAGAGTGAAAAAGCGAATTTCATACACACACCTGTTTGAGAGAAAGATAGGGCGGACCATCCGAACGAATCGCATAGTAACGCAAAAGTTTACGATCGAGAAAAGATTGATACGAAAGACGAGACGGGATCCATACGGAATCGACGACCATCATAGAATCCCCGAAAAAAGAAGAAAAAGCAGTCGAAACCAAAGGAAGAAGTTTCTTACGATTCTTTTCCGGTAAAAAAAGATCAAAAAAGACAGGACCTGCAAACAAAGAAGAACGAGACGGACTGGAAAAGTTATGTTGTTTCCAAGAGGACGCAAAATCGCCGGAAACGATCCCAAAGATCGAATCCCTTACAAACAAAAACGACTGCAAAGAATCCAAAAAGAGAAGATCCAACTCTAAATCAAAGGAATGATTGTTCCTAACAATCAAAGATCTGACATCAAAGTTCTTTCCCTGAGTCTCCAAAGATATATCAAACGAATGGGAAACAGAGGATCGCTCCCAATGAGAATTTTGAATCTCGAAATCTTCAAACAATTCAAAATCGGCCTCCAACACAACGGATGTAGCATACAAAGAATTGTAGGAAACACCTGCCGCGGCAAAAAACAACAGAGCTGTATAAAGAATCAATTTCAAAAAAAAACCTATGCTAATCCTAAAACTTTCACAAATAGAACGATATTCCCAAAGAAACGGGAAATACTTTTGTGATTTTTTATCCGCAATGCATCTCAGAACGGACAGTTTTTTAAAAAAAAATATGAAAATTCGTCAAATTCGAAATTTGTCAAAATGAAAAGATTGAGCCTTCCGAAATGGTTGGTTTATTTCTTTTTTCGGTTTGGAGAAAGGATTTTTTTGTATTTTCTCAAAAAGAAAATCTTTTTTACCCGTTCGAACGATAAAATTAAGATCAAAAACTGAACGTTTTAGGACCAAACAAAAAACCCGAAAGGATTGAAATCGAAAAAAAGACACAACGTTTTAGCAAGAGCGACTAACGGACCTGGAAAGAAGTCCTTTTTATTTTCAATCAAAAAAGAACCCCTCGTCAGAGTAAAATCACAACCAAATTGAAATTCTCAAATCCAAAAGAACGGCTCCAAACCGAATCTAAAAAATATTATAACATCCGTTAGATAAAAATCTTTATTTTTGAATCTTGTATAGAATTTTAGGAACTTTTCAGCCTTTTGCCGAAAACCTGTTTGACACTAATTGTAGAACTTCTAAAGTTTCACCCTGTGTCCGGGATTCAGGAGATAGATATAACCTCCGGGGCAATCAAATCAAACAGAATCGTGAGTAAAGGAGTTATAAATGTTTCGTAACATGAGTAAAGTGTTGCTTGTATTGGCTGTATTTCTGTCAGCTGCAAGCGTAAGCGCAAAATCGTATGCATTCGGAAGTCTTGGTATGCAATTCGACCTTGGACAGTTAGGTGGAACCATTTCTAAAGACGGCTTAGATGCTGCAAATAATTACCCGGTGGAATCCTCACCGGCGGGAACTACCGGTGTTGCTCCTCGTAGAGCGATTATCGCAGAAAACCGTCTCCAAACTTTAGAAAACACAACTGCAGGCTTAATTAATGTAAAAGCGAACGGAGCAATGTCCGGTCTCGTGATTTCTGCAGGTTATGAAAAAGAATTCGGAAAGTATTTCTTTGCAAGAGTCGCTGCAAACTATACAAGAAAAATCATGGGTGGAGACACTGAGGCGAGAGCCATGGGTTTTAAATTCTATGACATTACTTGGGATTACAACGCAGTTCAAATCCCTGTGAACGTAGGAATTAAAGTTTCCGTAACCGAAGACGCTGCTATTTACATCGGTGCTGGGGTTCACTACTTCAAAGGTGGATGGAGTTTAGCAGGATCCAATCAAATGGAAACCGTTCATGGTGTATTAGAATCGACTCTCGGACCTACAAGTGCAGTTACGGGCTTGATGGCTGGCGGAACCAATCCACCGGCAGTATGGGAAGACACAAGATTCAGTGTATCCGGATTTGCTCCGAACTGGCTCGTAGGCGCACAAGCAAGAGTAACTGAAAAAGGACATGTGTTCTTGGAAGCTGAGACACTTTTCTCTGCGAAACTTGGAACTGGTCATACTCAGTCTCTGGGTGGTATCGCAAGTTTGGCTCCAGCCCCAGCATATCCAATCGTATTGGGTGGAACTCAATACCGCATTGGTTATAAACACGAACTTTAATTTTTTGTTGAAAAATCAATCAGCTAAAGGCTCCTTCGGGAGCCTTTTTTGTTTTATAGCGATGGATAAAATTCTTTGAAGAACTCTGACAAAATCGCATTCCCCGCATCCCGTTGTTTTGTATTTTTAAATTTGCCGATCCAGCGAAAATGAAAGATCTGTTTTTCCAAAGAATTCCAATCGATCGATCTCGGATTTACGATTTTTTGTCTGTTCTTCTTTTGAATCCGACATCCGACCAGTCGCTTTCAGATTTTATTTGATAACGGAATTCGGTCTGCGCAATTTGATCTTGGAAATCTCAAGCGCGAGACAATCAAAAGGATAAATCGATTCCGCTCAATGTTCTTTGGATAAGAATCCCCTCATTTCTGCAACGCGGGAACTCTCGAACAAAAACAGAAAAACAAAATTGAGCTGTTTTATATTGAGACACCTCGAAGATCATCAGATGAATGGAGTCATTCAAACCCGACACCCCCCGCCGTGCTTCCATTCATTCGAAAAAACATGTGGATCGGTAGGATAAAACACGAGCTTTAGGAAGGTAGCTCGCTCGGAATCTGCACCTTTGCCAAACGCAAAATCCCTGAAAATCAAAAAGGGAGTTCCCACAAATTCAGACGGGTTGCAGGAAAAATTCGAATCTCGGAACACCATGCATGCCGCGACTACTGATTCGTAAGTTACGACAAAACAATTCTCCGAGATTCTTCTTGAAACAGCGAAACCGGAACGAAAAAAACCGATTTGAGAAAATCAAGGAGCCATTTCGTAAGCGTCCTTGTAAGAATAAACCTTGGCGCAGACTCTGAGAAAAAGCGCCTCGTCCTCGACAGGTTTAAAAATCATGGAAAGACAACGTTCCATTTGTTCCTTGGTGCTGCTTCTTTTGGAATAAAGCTGAAGAGCGTATTTGGAAAAATCTCGAATCATAAAATCAAAAATCTGACTCAAAAGATCGTCTTCCACTTTTTCGATCGCCGCGTTCTCGATCAAAAGCTGGCCATAAGCGACTAACGTAAAAAGCTCACCGAGGATAAGCATAAAATCAAGATCCTTTGATTGTTTTGAATCCGGAGGAGTTTTTTCCAAAAATTCCTTCAAAGCGGAAATTTGTTTTCTAAAAATCTTGATATTCGGAAGATCCACGCTTGCATACACCGCGTTGTAATCATGAAAGGAAATTTTATCAAATCCTTTGGTGGTCGCACCCTGATTAAAAAGAAAATCGTCATTCTTAAAGTCATTGATCTTCGGAATCGTAGGAAGTGAAGAATTCGGTTCGAAAAAATAATTATTCATAAACTTGATGATCAATGCCATGTTTACATGAGCGGTTCCTTCGAGCTTTGGCAAACCTCTAATATCCTTTGCCGCCATCTCAAAATACATATTTTTTTCAAAACCTTTTGCGGCAATCACGTCCCAAAGAAGATTGATGACCTCTTCACCCTGCATCGTGACTTTCATCTTGACCATAGGGTTAAAAAGCAGATAACGCCTGTCGCTTGCCGAAGCCGATCTCATATAATCCTTCGCTCTCGAAGCAAACAGCTTCATTGAAAAAAGTCTACAATAAGCATCCACAAACATCTGTTTGATCTGGGGGAAATCGGTAACATATCGATTGAATAATTTTCTTTTGGAAGCATGATTGATCGCTTCGTAAAAAGAATGAGTACAAATTCCGATCGAAGCCCAACCCAGATTGTATTTGCAGATTGCGATCGTACTCAAGGACGCATCCCAGGCATCTCTGTCCTTGGAAAGAATATCGGATTCCGAGATTGGGTAATCGTGAAGAGCGTATTCTCCAACATAACTCTGGGAATTGACCACGTTCTGAATCAATTCATAATTCTTATGTTGAGAATTCACAGCGAAGAATACGTAGTTACCGGTCTCTTTCATCTTCCCAAAAGTGGAAACGATCGCCGCTTTATTAGAGTTTCCGATATAATATTTGTCTCCGTTGGCGATATACGATCCGTCGCCGTTTTTTTCCAAGATCATATCGCTGGAGATGAGATCCGCACCGTGTTCTTTTTCAGAAAGACCGAAGGCAAAAATTTCACCGTCTTGCAAAAGTTTCGCTGTCTTATGTTTGATCTCTTCGTTCTTACTGATCCAAATCGGGCCAAGACCCAACATACTCACCTGCCAAGTATACCAATAACACAATCCGTAAAAACCGGTGATCTCGTTAAAATCGCAGATTCTGGTCGTATCCCATCTCGAATCTTTTTCTCCGTAACCCGCCGGTGTCATGAGAGTGGCAAACGCCTTTACTTCTTTTTGAAACTCAATAAAGTCCGCATACCAGGTTTGTTTGCGATCATCTTCCTTCAGTTTACCTTTTCCTTTTTTTTCAAAAAACGCGATCGTACGTTTCATGATGTCTTTGGATTTTTCATCCAAATGTTTAAACTCTGCTTTCTTGGGGTTTAATAGTTCCATAGTTGATCTCTTTTATTTGTATTCTAATTTGTAAAAAACATTCTAAGATTTCATTGCCCGATGTAAATTCTCAAAAAAGTTTTGATCAAAACGGCGTTCGCTACTACAGCTCCATCTCAATCTTGATCCGAGGTCGTTTTCTGAAATCCAACGGGAAAATTCCGAATTCGTCTTTTTAAATCCGATGTTTGAAAAACCTATAGTAGGGATAATAAATTTACCAACAAGTTTAATTTAGAGGACAATTCATGAATCAAAAAGAATCTAAAATAGACGAATCGCTGCAAAAAAGAATACAACTAGGAACAACGGGATGAGTCGCTTTGATTTGAGAATAAAATCAAAGACCCCGGTCGGTCGATCCAAAAATTAGGATCGTGTTCAGACTCGATTTCAGATAACGGACAATTTTTGAATTTTTGTCTGACTAAAAAATTCTTAAAAAAAATCTCAATCGTTCAAAATCAAAAATCGGTCCCAAGCAAGGGAACAAATTTGACTCCACCCTTGGTTTCCAAGGACCAACCGTTCGACGTTTTTTTTGCAACGATCAAAATTTGTATTTCTTGATCCTTTCCCATCGGGAATACAAAAATTCCACCCGGCACCAAAGAATGAAAATAAACACTGTCTTCACCGGGCATTTCCGGAAGAGCCGCACAAGAAATCATCTTTTCAAATCGCAGATCCGCATTCAAAAATTCCGGAGCGTTCCCAAGAACGAATTGATGTTTTGCGACACAACCCGGCTTCCATCGTTCCAGATTTTGAATCGCATTTTTATGAAGCTGCGAAAAAAATTCCACGGATAAAAGTTTCGCACCGAGAAAATCCAAAACAGCGGATTGATAACCCGAACCGGTCCCGATTTCAAAAACCCGCTCCCCTTTTTGAACTCCAAGTAAATCCGACATCCAAGCAACCATAAAAGGTTGTGAGATTGTCTGATTACATCCGATCGGAAGAGGTTTGTCTTCGTAAGCATGAGAGGAATGAGAGGCGGGGACAAAACATTCTCTGGGAATCGACTCAAGCGCAAAAAGAATTTCCGGATTCCGAATTCCCCTCGCCGAGATTTGAGAACGAACCATTTTTTTGCGCTCCGTTTTTCGAAGAGAAGAATTGTAAATCTTAGAAGAGGAAGACATTGTACACTTCCGGAAAGAGAGGACGCTTCTCGATCTTTTTCGTTGACAGTGAGGACTGTTTTTCTATGCTGTCCATGAGTTCGGCCTTGTAGCTCAGTCGGTAGAGCAGAGGACTGAAAATCCTTGTGTCGGGAGTTCGATTCTCTCCGAGGCCAGAACTCACTTCCTTTCTACTTTGCCGCTTTTCTTTCTTCTCCCAATTTCCAGAGTTCCGAAAAAACGAGTTCGTCGATCACCTTACAAAGTTCGGGTTTGTATAATTTTTTTACAGGTGGTTTCGGATAGATATGAATTTCGTCGGTATTGGGAATATAAGTCATCATCTTAAGAATCTGATCTTCTCCTTCCACTTCATACATTGTATAAGACATTCCCTTCGCGGGGATGACTTGTTCTGTCTCTAAATATTTCATTCTACTCGTTTCCTTCTCCATTCGATCCGCTCGAGTTTGAGCGAAGAGTCATAGCAATCGATGATTCCTATAAGCTAAACGGATTTGAGCTATTTGTAAAGTAAAAGAAGAAGCCCGAGAACGTTTAAAACTGAGAGTTTTTTAAAAGATCGATCTCTACCGATCGTTAGACTCTTTCCGAAAACGAACAAGATGGGATCGACAAGGCATCGAGTTTAGAATCAGCATAGAGAATTTTTTGATCACAGAATCGCGCTTTAAACGACGGAAATTTCTTTCATACGAAGCCGCTGAATTCAAAATCGGTTTGATGGGATTTTTCTAATGTTACGATCGATCTCATTTGAACCCTACTCAAAACCGGTTGAATTCGTTTCAAGATGAATCCTGAAAAATCACTTTTTCTGATAAGAGGTTTGCCCGGAGCGGGAAAAACAACCGTCACAAAGTCATTGGCTGAAAATGGGAGATATCCGATTTTTTCCATCGACGACTATTTTGTGGATCCGAAAACAAAGGAATACAACTTCGATTACAGACAAAATCATTTGGCGTATAAAAATTGCGAAGAGAATACAAGAAAGGCTTTAGAAAAGGGGATTTCAAAAGTGTTTGTCGACAATACATTTACTCTTTCCTGGGAAATGGAACCGTATTTCCAGTTGGCCTCGAACTTTCAATACGTGATCTTCGTTCTTACCGTGGAAAACTATCATGGAGGAAAAAACATCCATTCGATTGAAATCGATCAGTTAAAAAAGATGGCTTCCAAATACCGAGTCCAGCTCTTACCAAAAGAACTCCAAGATTGACGAACGTTTATATGCTGAATCATCCTGATTTAAAATTTAGGAATTTGTCTCAGAAATTTTATATTTACCAATTAGGCGTTCCATTCTACTTGTATGTTGTTTATAACTTTTGAACCGAGTGTGCAACCAGGATAGATTCAATGAACAAGACCAAAGTAAAAAATAGGGATCTGGATACCATCGATTCACCGATACAAAGAAAGCATATTATAGAAAAGTATCTGTTAAATGAAAGTCTAATTATAAAAGGAAAAGACAGCCGAATTTCCGTAACGATCAGACAATATATAGAAGATGGGGAAAGGATCCTTATAGAATTTGATGACGAACTTAGCTTTAGCGAAAACAGTATGATTTTACTCTATCGTGTTCTCGCAAAATACATTCAGATCGAATGTTTTTTTATCCAAAATCCATCCTCCAATCGCGCAGAGTTAGGGGTTAGCAAAATCGCGATCGCAAAAACGAACCGCAGTTATCCTAGATATTCGGTCACCGAAGATGCGGCTCATGTCACCAACATCAATTCTTCCAAAACGGTAATCGACGCTTCCCTTTTTAACATTCCGACTCTGGTCAAAGTCAGTTTTGAGGACTATAAAATAAAATTAAAAAGTCATCAAATGGGCTTAGTCGAAGTCGACGTATTTCATTCCGAGCTGGAGGATAAATTCGACCTGGTCAAAAGAACCAAAAAATACTTTTACATCGGGAACACATCCGATCTTAAATCCTATAAGGCGACAAACGAAAATCAAATCGATATTGAGGCTGAAACCAGCGAAGAGATCGCTTCACTCGTTCGGAAGTATAAAGACGAAAAAATAATCTCCGAAATCATTTATCCGATCATATATCTCAATCATTCCAGACAATCGATTCCTCTCGGATACATTTGGGTAAGAAACAAAGAAACCGCTCTCGGAAAGGAGACGATCGAAAAATTATCGGAAATAGCAAAGGAGATGGTTGCAAGAATTAAAGAATCCAACACCGTCCTTTCTACGGAAAAATTTCAGATCTTGGACATCTCCAATAATGGAATCAGTATTAAGATCACGAATGCGCATCTGATCCAAACCCTTCCCAAACATACTGGTTTTGTTTTTGACATCTACATACGGATGCAGGGCTACTTTAAGGTTTTTGGAGCCATTCGATGGATCGCCTACGATTCAGAAGGAAATCTGATTTTAGGCTTGGAACTGGTCGGTAAGTCATCCTTTCCGGGCGAAAGGGAAAAATTTCATAAAAACGTAGAACTTTTAGGAAAGGGTACGTTCAGCGGATTGAAATCAACTACCGTCGGATAACCGAATTTCCCGATTTTTTCTTTTCGACTTTTGCAACTCAATCCGAACCACTGGAAATTTTCCGAAACCTTCAAAAGGTTAAAGTACATTCCAAAATCATAATGTTTCTTGAAATACGAAAATTACAGAACTGCGTCTTGCAACATCTTCCCTTTACTTTCGGATCGATTTTCACATACACTCAAGCGTTATACAACTTCTGTATATGCTTTGTATATATATGTATTTCCGGGAATATTCGGGTAAAACGAAAAATCGACACAAGCAAATTCCACACGGTTTCCATCGGAAGATCATTGAATTGAACAACGTAATCTTTCGATGGAATTTTTACAAAATATCCGGTGAAAAAATAAAAGTTAAAAAAGGATCCTCTTTTGAATCAACGTCATATAATAAACTGATTCGATTCTTTTTCGGTTCTAATTTAAGGTATAGGAATGTTTTTTAAATATCTGAGATTCTCTAAACTTCTTTGGCGACATCCCGGTTTCTCGCAAAAAAGCGCGATGAAAGACGGAGTTCGAATTAAAACCCACAGCGTTTCCTACAGAGATCACCGAACGACTCGGATCGTTGATCAGAATCGACTTAGCCTCTTCCACCCGGAATTGATTGATGTAATTGTTAAAGTTAATTCCCTTATGATCGTTCAAGTAGGAAGACAATTGATGAACGGAAACCCCGAGCTCTTCGGCAACGCTCGGAAGTCGAATGTCCTCATCCAGATAAATTCTTTCTTCCTGGATCAGATAGCTCAATTGTTTTTCAAGCGCTTCTATATCCACGTCGCTTAACAAAGATTTTTTAATAACATTCTTTTGAGTTTCAGTCGCGACTTGTTCGCTCAGGAAATCCTGAAAATAAACGCTTACATAATAAAAGTAGATGATTTCAAACGTCGTAATCGCTCCCGAAAGCAGGACCAGAAATTTATTTTCCATTACGATCCCCACGATTTCCAGCGCTGCGCAAAACGAAACCATGATTATCAAAACTGCCAATACCTTCGATTTTGCGGTTCGAAAATCAAAAGCATCGTTACGAAACATTCTATAAACAGCCATCCCGACATAACCGATCACGAATAGATCCGTAAGATAGAGAAATAAATTAAATTCGAATCCGTTTTGTTGATCGTATAAACTGGCGATAGGAATCGACAAGACAATCGGCGGCATTAGATTCCAATAATACTTGTTAGGTAGCTTTGAATCACTGGAAAACATCATGATAGAGATGAGATAAACGAGAATTCCGCAAGTTGAAAGAGCGATTAAATCGATCTGAAATAAAAATCGTTTCATCCAAACATAGGATATTGTGTTTATAGTGGCTTCGTCGAAATATTGAAATACCGCAGTCAACACTAAAAGCGCCGAAAGCAAGTAGTCAATTTGACTTCTTGCCTTGATCAAACGACCAATTCCGATAATAAGGGCGAAAAACGCCCCGAACCGCGATATTTCCATCAGCAATTCTTCTTGTAAAAACCCACCGAGCATGTTCACCATATTCAACTTCCAAAATCGGATTTCTTCTCAAACAGTTCAGCTTAACGACCAATCCACTCTGTTTATATATATCGATCGTTCAACACATAGGAGTACTCAACTGCTTACGTTCAAACGATTCATTTGACCAACAAAAATATGGGGGTTATTTTTCACTCTAAAGATCGCGCTCAACATTCATTCGGAACAAGCGACATGTATTTAAGAATGAACTCCCCGATTTAATCCATATTTATAGATACGAATTTTTCAATTCTTCCTTTATAAAAGTAAAATGATTCGAATAATTGAATGTACAAGTATTCCTATGATTTGCTATTCTACTTGGCAAAATCCTATCCGAATACATTCACAATCTTTAAATTACCATATCCCAGGAAAATTTGATTTTCCATACAAAACAACGTAGAATATGACACAAAGTTCATATTCTATTTTCAAGAACCGTTGAAAAACAAACGAAGAGAACCGAAAACACCAAATCGACCTCATTTTGAAAACGCCCTAGGAGCGGTTTCGAATCCTCAATCAACGAAGATGATTTTTCAAAAACAAGAAAAGAAAGAAAACGGATCGTCGCGAATTTCCGGATCTGATTCTTCAAAAAATTCCCAGCATTTTTTGTGCGAAACTCATGCTTTTCGGATAACGGTTTGATTTTGGGAAGGTTCCCCGAAATCAAACTCGATTCCGTCATCAAATACTGACTCCATTTGACATCGAGTACCGCAGAGTATCGAATATTTCGTTCATTCTCTTTATGAGCGCGAATTCATTCTTAAAATTCGGATCCATTCGGTTATCAACGTCTCCTTCTCTTTCTTCTAAGAGAAAACGACAACTTTGTCTTGATTGAGATCTACTTTTTCAAAACCGAATTGCAACCGTTTGATCTCTTTGTTTTTGAATCCAATCCTCCACTCTCCAATCATTTTTCACGATTCTATCAAATCAAAATTGAGTCACAAGCGGACTGTAAACTAATTTGGATACACAACTTTCATCTTTATTCAATCAATATTGTAAAGTAGGGTGAGTACCAAACTATAATTTATCACCATATCTGTTTCAACTTATTTCATTCGAGAGCAATTTTGCTGATTTATTGCCTATAATTGACAACCCAAAGAATACTTACGCGAAATTGATGTGGCTAATTCTCAGCAATCTGGGTACATTTTTTATTGAATTTCTATCATCCTATAAATAACGTAAGCAAAGCTGTCCCAAGAGGAATAAAATGGATACCAAAAGCGATCAAATCCAACACTCGACCAACGATATGAAACTGACGATCGAGCATATTTCATCAGCCGGAACCTTGCCGGGACCTGCGGTGATCATTCAGATTCAAGGTGTGATCAACATATTTTCCGCCAAACAATTGAAAGACGCTTTTAACGAATCCATAGAAAACGAAGTTTACATTCTCCTAATAGATCTTTCCGGAGTAAAGAGCATGGATTCTTCGGGAATTGCATCCTTTATCGGAGCTCATGCCCGACTGAGCAAAATCCCAAATGCAGCGATCATATTGCACTCCCTGACCCCCGAAATTGAAAAAATGCTCGAGCTTACGCGATTAAAATCACTTTTCAAAACTGCTTCTAATTTTTCTGAATCGATCCGAATGTTAAGTGTATAAAATTCGGCTTTGATATCCGAGACCCTGTTGCCTAAATGGAAAAGACTGCTTTTCGACAGTTTTATTTCAAAACAGATTTTAATAAAATTTTGTTTTTCAAACCAGTCTGACCTCGCACCGGGATGCCAAACCTTTTCCTTAAGTCTCTTTTTATGATATAAAACAATCACACCAAAATGAACATATATACCCAAGACAATAACATGAAAGTTGCATGGTTGATATTTTTTTATAATAATAGACTATTTAGATTATAAGTCGATTTTTCATTTCAACATGCTTTTGATAAACTGGTAAAATAGGTTGGGCTGAAAATGACAAATAACTTACAGGGTTCTCCTTTAATTCTGAGAAGAGCAATCAAATTCTGTTCCGATAACTCAAAAGAAGGAATCGTTTTATTTTCGAAAAGCTGGGACCTGCTGTATACGAATTCCACATTTGAGAATTTGTTGCAATCTCCCAATTTTCAAAGTATCTACGACGCATTGATTTCTTACTTCAAAAATTCGAAGGAATTGCAATACGAAAAAGAAATCGGCTTATCCAGCCTACTACTCGAATCTGGAATCATTGACGTCGCCTATTTCAACGATATGACTTTGATGTTGAATTTTATCCTTCACGATTTGGAGGAAGTCAACGCGGTAAGATTCCTTGCGGTGAGACAAAACACTTCCGTCGATACAAAAGAATCATTTTATCAGGACAGATTTACCGGTTTGCCAAATAAAAACTACTTTCTATCTATTTACAGCAACAACCGAATCTACAATAACAAGTCCAAAAAGGGCTATTTCCTATTTCTCATCTCTTTATCCAATCCGGATTCCATATTGAATAAAGAGGATAATTTTTACTATGAATCGATCGCACTTAAGATTGCGGATCGGCTCAAAAAATACATTTCTAAAGGCGATCAAATTTTTCGATTGGGATCGGAACGCTTTTTAGTCGCGTCTTCGAATATAGATTCCGATCAGGAAGCGGAATGGTTTGCGGAATGTATAATTCTCCTTTTTTCCTTTCCTTTTACCTATAGGGAAAGGGAATTCCATTTAAACGCAAATGTAGGTTATGCTCAATTTGATCAGCTGGCCAATTCAGATTTAAATTCTTTAAGAATTCTGGAAGAGGCCGTACAACAATCTTCTCTGATAGGACCGAATTCTTTTTACCACTATGACCGTAATACGATCGAGCAAGATGCTACAAGAGCCAAAATAGAAATCGATCTTAGAAAAGTATTAAATAGAAACGAACTGGAGTTGTTCTATCAACCGATTTTAGATTTACGTAAAGATGCGATCCTTTCTATGGAAGTTCTACTTCGCTGGAATCATCCGGAAAAAGGAAAACTCATGCCTTCGAGTTTTATCTCCATTGCGGAAAGTTCCAGTTTTATCAAGACGATCGGCGAATGGCTGATCTGGGATTCTCTAAAATCTTACAGCACTTCGATCCTAAAGGAAAATCAGATTTGCATCTCTTTGAATATTTCGGTCAAACAACTAAACGACAAACAGATTTTCAACATACTCAAAGAAGCCACCGATTTTTACGGCATCTCTCCGGATTCAATCATTTTAGAGATCATCGAAGATTCCTTTGATTCCAATTTAGTCAAAGCGGGAAAAATCATCTCTTTGCTCAAAGATCACGGATATAAATTTGCGATCGATGATTTTGGAAAAGGATATTCCTCACTCGGCAAACTGCAAACCCTTCCGGTAGATTATATAAAATTGGATAAGGTGTTTTTATTTCATTATTTTAAATCCTCCAATAAAACGATCATCTCGTCACTGATCAATTTGATCCAGGCAATGGACAAGGCGATCATCGTAGAAGGTGTAGAAAATCAGACGCAACACGAGCTTTTGAAGGAACTCAATTGTAATTTTGCTCAAGGTTACTATTATTCCTATCCTTTGGAATCTTCCAAAGTGGAGGAATATGTTAAATCCAAGCTCAATCAAAAACTAAGTAGGAAATAAATATGGAATTGATCGGCAAACTCAAAAGACAACATCAGATTATCAACGAATACACATACGAGATCGGAAACGAAATGGATAAGGCCAATCCGAATATAGGTCACTTAGTCGAACTATTATCCATATTTTCAGCTTCTCTTTTATTTCATTTGAACGTTGAGGATATGGAACTATATCTTAAGATGGAAAATTATACTCATGATTCCCCTACTCTTGTTTCTCTTTTTGAACAATATCAAAAAACGATGTTCGGCTTAAAGGATTCTCTATTGGATTATGCAAGCAAATATTCGGATCCTCTTACCATCGAAATGAACATTTCGAATTTTAGAAATGAAACCCTGGAAATTTTCAGTCATCTGAAAAATAGAATCGATCGAGAGGAATCCGAGTTTTATCCTTTGATCGAAGAGATTCTTCGCAATGTTAAAGACGAACAATAAACCACTTGAATGATACACACAAGGGGAATCTGACGAAACCGAAGAAAAACGATCTCGCCGAAAATAGGCTTGATACCAAGCTGAAAAAGTCCGGCTTGCCATCCCTCCAACGCAAAAAATCCATTTCTTTTCAAAAAGTCTTTTTGAGAAAAACTTCTTAAGCCCAACCTCTTAAAACCGAAACATACTTCCGACCTTTTCCAAAACGAGTGTATAAGAAATTTCTTTTTTGCTTGTACTTTTTTGGCTTCCGGTTAATTTCAACGAATGCAAAACCCAGTTTCCGGGAAAAAATCGTTTCTGGTCGGAATTACCGGAATGATTGGCGGAGGGAAAAGTGCTGCTACAAAATTTTTAGGAGAATTAGGCGGCTTTACGATCAATGCAGATCAACTCGCAAAACATTATACAGCTCCCGATTCTCCCATTCTTCGAGAATTGATCGAACTTTTGGGACCGGAGATTCTCGATCCGGACGGAAAACCGGATCGGAAAAAAATTGCGGATATCGTATTCTCCGATCCGCAAAAACTGGAAGAACTCAACCGATTGATTCATCCAAGGGTTCGAAAGGATTTTCAAACCATTTTGGAAACCGAAGCTGTGGGAAAAATGGTGATCTGGGAAGTTCCGCTTTTATTCGAAACGGATGCCTACACTCTCTGCGATGCGACCGTGACCGTGGATTCCGATCCGGAGGAATCGATCGCAAGAACGATAACCCGGGACGGAGTGGAAAAAACGGACGTTTTGGCGAGAATGGCGAACCAACTTCCTATTACGGAAAAGCTAAAAAGAGCCGATTATATACTTAAGAACAGAGGGAACTTGGACGGCCTCAGAGAAGAATGTAAAAATCTTTACTCCACTCTGTTAGGAAAAATGTTATGAAAGAAAAAATATTTTATGTAATCAATTTGGACAATAAGAGAATTCTAATTCTCTCTTTATTTTTACTCGGCCTTTTATTCTCTTTTTTCTTTTTGGGAGTTTCGGTCGGCAAAAAACGCGGAGGCGGAAGCGCCGAAGAATCCCTAACGTTAAACGACATCAAAAATCAGGAAATTCAAAGTTCGATTCCCTTTTCCGAACCGGGTCAAATTCCTACCGAAGGAAATAACACGGCTACAACACCGACGGAAATCCCCGCTGCAACAACCAATTCCGCGTCCAATTCCAATCAATCCGATTCGGTAACATTTAAAAATATTCCTCCCGCTACCGAAGTTGTAGAATTTAAGAAAACTTCTTCCACTGCCGTTGAAAAAGAAAACAAATCCGCACCGGAGACGGTCTCCGTAAAAGAGCCGGAAGGTTCCAAAGAATCAAAAAAAATAAAAAGATCGGACGAAAAAAAATCAAAACGAATTTCCAAATCTTCTTCTGACGATGAATCCAACGGTTTTACGTTGCAAGTCGCCGCTTTTAAAGAAAAAGAAAAAGCGGACGATTTAAAAAAATCAATTTCCGGAAAAGAGAAAAACTCAAAAGCAACCGTCAAAAGATCAAGAAACGGATATTATACGGTACGATTTGGCTCCGCTTCATCTAAAAAAGAAGCGGAAGAACTTGTGATCAAACTTCCGGCAAAATTGAGATCCGGAGTCATCATAGTCAAGGATTGATTTTTATATTGACCTTCTCCACGTAGCCTACGAAATCTGTTTCTGAATCAAGAATGAACCAACAGGTGTTAGAGCTAACGCGCAAGGCTGTGGTAAGCGCGACGATTGAGCGGCTTCGCACAACGTATTCCGATCTCTTGATCATTAAAGGATACGATGGAATCCCCGGCTTCTTTGAGAATAATTTATATTCTCCTTCCAATAAAGAAGAAAGAGACAACGCGTTAGAAAGTCTTTATGAAAAGCTAAAAACGGTCGCGGGTAAATCCATGACCGAAAACATTCATCAAATCATCCTCCTAAATCGCCTAACGGACTCTCTCGACTATGACACCGCCAAAGTGGTGATCGATAATAATTTGATGGAAGACGGAGTAATTTCCAGAGACAATCTCTACGCCGCCATGGGTGAAGCGGATCGTTTTGAGGAAAGAAAACAACAGATCCAGATGGTAGGACACACTCTTCGATTCTTTTTTTCGCTTTCCAAACTTCCTATGATCAAACTCGTGATGGCCCCGATCAAAGTAGCCGCATCCATGGTCGGTGCGACCTCTCTCGTGGAAACGATGGAAGCTGGATATGATCTATCGAGCAGGATTAAAGATCTAAATCCTTTTATAGAAGCGTTTCTGGATCGAGAAACTCGTTTGATCGGAAAATTGGAAGCCGGCAGTCCCATCGGAGAACTTCGGAATTAATTCCGAACGAATCATTTTACTTTTTACTGCTTTCGAATTCCTTCTAAAAAAACCCAAATTTCGTTCTACTTTGTTTATAACAGGAAAAGTTGCTGTTCCTACTTTTTCAGGAGGGGAATGGCGAAGTTCCCAAAAAGGTAAAATTCATTGGTGAATGGGAAGTTGCTGTTCCTACTTTTTTGCAAGATGCGATCGTGTCTTCTATGAGTGTAGCGTTTCTTTTGGAAATCGAAGTGGTAGTTCCCACAAAATTTTAGGAAAAAGGGAATTCTAAAATTTCACCGTTCAAACGAAACGTTACAGTTCCCACACTTTACAAAAAACAGAATCTTTCCATAATTCATTCATGCGTAATTCTAAAACGGGGAGTTCCTACTTTCTTGCAGAATGAAGGATTTGTTTTAAAAAACAAAATTCATTTGTAGAAGGAACGTTGCAGTTCCCACAAAATTTGCGATGAAAAACGCGTCGTTTCAAATCCGAATTTCCAAAAAAACGAAATGCCTGTCAGTAGAGGGACTCGCCCATTACTCGGTTCTTCATCCTGAAGAACTTAGCTCTACGGCACTTCGTTCGTGCCTCAGCACATCCTTCTTCGGACGTATTTGCGACGCTTCCTAAGGGCGCTGCAAATACTTTCCCGAACTCGCGTTCGAGTCCAATTTTTACAAAATAAATTGTTGGGATTTTAAAGAAGAAGACAATTGCGAGTAGAGGGACTCGAACCCCCACACATTACTGCACCAGAACCTAAATCTGGCGTGTCTACCAATTCCACCATACTCGCGGTGAGATTCCAATTTTTGGGAGTTTCCTTTGGAGTCAAGCAGAAAGAAACAATTCTGAAGATTCTTCGTGTCATCCTCAAAAGAAGCGGTTGTAGGCGATGCTTTAAAATCTTAGATCGATTTAAAGAAAAATCGAAATAAAGAATCGCAGACTCCTCTACAGAAAATTTTCCTTAGGCACGAAATACATAAATCTTATCTTACAAAAAAGAAATCCTGGAAAAAACAGATTTGCAAGCGATCGATTTTGTAATGTCAGAATTTTTGCAAAGACAAGGTTCGAAGGTCTCGCAACGGAATCGGCAAAATATCGGAAAAGGAATTTTTCTAAAAAGAAAAAACGCAGAAATTAAATGTCTTGAATTTTTTTAAGATTTTTTTTTCGAATCGTTAAAACATTGGAACAATTTTCCTCGGTTTCTATGAAAACGTATACGTTTTAAAAATCAACAATACAAGTAGAAACTTTTCTGGAAATCCCGGAAGACTTGAACTATTTGGATTTTAAGGATGAGAAATTTCCACAGTTCCAAATTTTTGAGAGTTGAAAAACCGATCTCTTTTATAGTTTCAAAGTAAAGGAGATATCGCAAATTTTTCAAAAGATTCCTAATTCAGATCGGCGATCGTTTCTGCAAAGATCGTTTTTTCATCTAAAATATTTCAATGTTTGTTCTCAAAAATTGCAAAGGTTTCGTAGGCAATCACCAGAAACTTAAAAGCGCATTTGAAATCGCTACATAAGGCTTCATTATTTTTTATAAAATAAAATGAAAAATATTTCAGAAAATTATTTTATTCCAATATTTAAAATTAATATATCAATGATTCCTAAATAAATATCGTTTATTCTTGTTATAAAAAAAATGACTGTAAGTCTCCTGAAAGACCTCCAATGATTGCAAAAATTGTGAAGAGGGATTATGACAAAAATAAAAATTATCTGTTTAGCTGTATTCATGTTCGGCTTTGTATATTGCTCCAACCGTGAAAACCCAAACGAAACAAAAGGTTTTGTTTCCAATCTAATATCGACCTTACAGATCGAACAACCACAGTTCCTGGCTGGCCGATTTTCAACCTCCTCCAAAAACCCGAAAATACTAGGCTTAGATTTTCCCGATCGGATTCCGAGAAAATACATCGTAGTGCTTGATGAGGGTCTTCCAGATAGCGAATCCTTTGCAAAATCCACTTCGATTGCAAATGAATGGAAAGAAGTCTATCAAATCGAAGTCGAACACATATTCCAGCATGTGTTAAATGGGATGTCGATCCAAGCCACTGACGAACAAGTCGAGTTGCTCGCAAAAGACGAACGAGTGCAATACATCGAAGCGGATCAAATGGTCTTCTTACATGGAGACAATCAAACATTAATCAGCACGGATCCCAAAGGCTGGGGATTAGATTCAATCGATCAAAGAACGTTTAGTATCTTTAACAACCAATATCACTATCGAAACAATGCAAGTCAGACTCACGCTTATGTCGTAGATTCTGGAATCAAAGCCACATTACTTCAGTTTGGAGGAAGGGTTTCCGGAGGAGCCACTTTTATCAGTGATGGGAGAGGAACGGATGATTGTAGCGGTCACGGAACAGGAGTCGCGTCCATCGTCGGTGCCAACCCACTCTTTTCCGGAGCGGAAACTGTGGGAACCACTCTACCGAAACTTCACCCGGTTCGAATCTTCCCTTGCGAAGGTAGTGCGACCAGCAGCAACACCATCAAAGCTTTTGATTGGATTTTTGCAAATCACATCAAACCTGCGGTTGCCAATTTGAGTTTTGGAAAAATGGGTGGTGATGTTTCGGCAGAAAAATCGGCTCTGACTAAATTGATCAACGCAGGAGTAACTGTCGTTGTCAGTGCGGGAAACGATGGATTGGATGGTTATGGAAATAGCTCGTATTGTTCGGATTATTTTCCAGTAAACGTTCCAGGGGTCATCAGTGTGTCCTCAGTAGACGTAGATATCAATCGATATTTTGAAGCCAACGTAGGAGATTGTATCAGCCTTTTTGCTCCAGGAGCGTATGTCTCGGCAGCAACTCTTAGTGATGGAACGTATCAAGCGATCGGCACCTCGTTCGCAGCCCCTTATGTGGCTGGGGTCGTTGCGATGTTTCTATCGGAAAATCCGCAGGCGACTCCGGCTCAAGCAAAAATACGCTTGCGAGAAACTGCTACTCGCAATGCCGTTGTGGGGGTTCCTACCACACATTCTTCCAACCGATTCATTTATTCGTTGTTAGATGCTCCCGAAGGTCTGGCAGATAACGGAACCTACATGCCTTTGAATATCAAAACGATCAACGAGCAGTGCAGAGGTGCAAACACGGTCGAATGGAAGCGGCCTCTATCTGGAGGAACTACCTTTTTCTATGAAGTCTATACATCGCCGTACAAAGATTTTCATGCAAACGTAACTCTTCATGCATCGTATTCAAGCTCTTCTCTCAATCTTACAGCATCGGTCTCGGTAACCGTAGGGGAGCAAAAATACATACGAGTTCGTGCACGAAAACAATCAATGCCATTCCCAACTTGGAGCTACTATCTGACCTCAGACACTCCAGCCACCTATTTCAACGGATGTTTGTAGAATTGAAGTAAAAGTAAAAAATTACGTTCTTTCATTTTCCAATAGAATCTGCTAAAAAGCAAAGAGTGCCTCGGCCTCTTTGCTTTTTAGTTTAAGAAGCAGAGAATACATAAGACAAACACAATCCGCATTTTATTCCATATTTAAAACGCTTAATTCCTGTTATATGAAAAGTTGTTGAAATGTATCAAAGACATTTCTAAGAATTGCAAAAATTTAGAGAAGGGATTATGACAAAAATAAAAATTATCTGCTTAGCCGTATTGATGTTCGGCTTTGCATACTGTTCCAATAGTGAGAAGAATTCGAACGAACAAAGTTTCGTTTCCAATGTACTATCGACTTTACAGATCGAACAACCGCAGTTCCTGGCTAGCCGATTTTCCACCTCCTCCATCAAAAATCCGAAAGTACTAGGCTTGGATCTTCCCGATCGGATTCCGGGAAAATACATCGTAGTTTTTGATGAGGGTCTTCCAGATAGCGAATCCTTTGCAAAGTCCACTTCGATTGCAAATGAATGGAAAGAAGCCTATCAGATTGAAGTCCAACATATCTTTCAGCATGTATTGAATGGAATGTCGATCCAAGCCACTGACGAACAAGTCGAACTGCTCGCAAAAGACGAACGAGTGCAATACATCGAAGCCGAGCAGACAAACAAACTTCACGGGGACAATCATACACTGATCAGTGCGGATCCGCAAGGCTGGGCATTGGACGCAATCGATGACAGAACACCTGGCACTTTAAACAATCAATACCAGTATAAAAACAGCGCAGACCAGGTTCACGTTTATGTGATGGATACCGGAATCAAAGCTTCCATCTCTCGTTTAGGAGGGAGAGTTTCTGGGGGAGTATCCTTTATCAATGACGGAAGAGGAACCGGCGATTGTAACGGTCACGGAACAGCAGTCTCGTCGGTCATCGGTGGAAACGCACTTTCTGAAGGAGCGGAAACAGTTGGAACCACTCTACCATTACTCCACCCGGTGCGAATCCTTCCTTGTAGCGGTGCAGTGATTGCGGACACCACGATCATCCAAGGACTGGATTGGGTGTTTGCCAATCACGTCAAACCAGCGATTCTCAATATGAGTTTCGGAGGTCCGCATACAAATGGGAAAAAAACGGCTCTCACAAACGTAATCAACGCAGGAGTTATCGCAGTCGGTAGTCCTGGAAATGATGGAGAAAATGGTTATGGGAATAGCTTTTGTGCAAATCATTTTCCTACAGATGTTCCAACGATCATCAGTGTATCTTCCGTGGACATCAATATCAATCGATATCCCGAAGCAAGCGTCGGAGACTGTGTCAGCTTGTTTGCTCCTGGACACAATGTGGATGCGGCAAATATAGCTGGTGGAACCGATAGTACAAGGACAGGCACTTCCTTTGCGATTCCGTTTGTATCCGGGACCGCTGCGATGTTTCTTGCAGACAATCCACAAGCGACTCCGGCGCAGGTAAAAAAGCGCATCGTTGATACTGCAACCCGATTTGTAGTCGGAGGTGTTCCCACTACACACCATTCCAACCGATTCCTTTATTCGTTGTTAGACGCTCCCGAAGGTTTAGCAAGTAACGGAACTTACATGCCCCACGATATCAAAACAACCAACGAACAGTGCAGAGGTGCGAACACGGTAGAATGGAAGCGGCCTTTAGCCGGAGGAACCAGTTTTACCTACGAAGTCGCTACGTCACCGTACAAAGATTTTCATGCAAACGTGACGATTCAGGGCACCTATGGAAGCTCTTCTTCCACTGTAACAGCAGCGGTCTCAGTGACGATGGGACAACAAAAATACATACGAGTGCGTGCACGACAACAACTCATGCCATTCCCAACTTGGAGTCACCCTATCTATTCAGACACTGCAGCTACCTATTTCAACGGATGTTTGTAAAATTGAAGTAAAACTACAAAATTACATTCATCCATTTTCCAATAGAATCTGAATTTGATAAATGCAAAGAGCGTCTCAGGCCTCTTTGCTTTTTAGTTTTAGAACCAAAGGAATTCCTGAAATTTTCGCAACGTTTCCTAAATTCAAAACAGAAATACCTACGAAATCGGATCGAATCGCAGCCAAAGCAAAGTTATTTTGAATATTTTACAAAATAAACACAATAAACATTTTATTCCATATTTGAAACGATTAATTCCTATTATACGAAAAGTTGTTGAAATGTATCAAAGATCTTTCCAATCATTGCAAAATCTTGAGAGGGATTATGACAAAAATAAAAATCATCTGTTTAGCCGTATTTATGTTCGGCTTTGTATATTGTTCCAACGGTGAAAACCAAAACGAACAAAAAAGTTTCGTTTCCAACCTATTGTCAACGTTACGAGTAGAACAACCCGATTCCTTAGTGCGTCGATTCTATTCCACCAATTTAGAAAACCCGAAAATTCTAGGCTTGGATCTTCCCGATCGGGTCCCGGGAAAATACATCGTAGTGTTTGATGAGGCTCTTCCAAGCAGTGAATCCTTTGCAAAGTCCACTTCGATTGCTGCGGAATGGAAAGAAGCCTATCAAATCGAAGTCGAACACATATTCCAACACGTGCTAAATGGGATGTCGATCCAAGCAACTGATGAGCAAATCAAATTGCTCGCAAAAGACGAACGAGTTCAATATATCGAGGCGGATCAAATGGTCTTCTTACATGGAGACAATCAAACTTTAATCAGCGCGGATCCAGATGGCTGGGGATTAGATTCAATCGATCAAAGAACGCATAGTACCTTTAACAATCAATATCACTACAGAACCAACGCAAGTCAGGTTCACGCTTATGTGGTAGATTCTGGAATCAAAGCTACATTACTTCAGTTTGGAGGAAGGGTTTCCGGAGGTGTTAGTTTTATCGATGACGGGAGAGGAACGGATGATTGTACCGGTCACGGAACAGGAGTCGCGTCCATCGTCGGCGCCAATGCACTTTTCGCAGGATTTAGCACAGTTGGAACCACTCTACCGAAACTTCACCCGGTTCGAATCTTCCCTTGCGAAGGTAGTGCGACCAGCAGCAACACCATCAAAGCTTTTGATTGGATTTTTGCAAATCACATCAAACCTGCGGTTGCCAATTTGAGTTTTGGAAAAATGGGTAGCGGTACGTCGGCAAAAAAATCGGCTCTGACTAAATTGATCAACGCAGGAGTCACTGTCGTTGTCAGTGCAGGAAACGATGGATTGGATGGTTATGGAAATAGCTCGTATTGTTCGGATTATTTTCCAGTAAACGTTCCAGGAGTAATCAGTGTGTCCTCAGTAGACGTAGATATCAATCGATATTTTGAAGCCAACGTAGGAGATTGTATCAGCCTTTTTGCTCCAGGCGAGTATGTCTCGGCAGCGACTCTTAGTGATGGGACGTATCAAGCGATCGGCACCTCGTTCGCAGCTCCTTATGTAGCTGGAACCGCTGCGATGTTCCTTGCGCAAAATTCACAAGCGACTCCGGCCCAAACCAAAAAGCGCATCGTTGACACTGCAACTCGATTTGTAGTCGGAGGTGTTCCCGCTACACACCATTCCAACCGATTCCTTTATTCGTTGTTAGACGCTCCCGAAGGTTTGGCAAGTAACGGAACCTACATGCCTCTTAGTATCACTGTGATCAACGAGCAGTGTAGAGGTGCAAACACGGTGGAATGGACACGACCTTTATCCGGAGGAACCAGTTTTACCTACGAAGTCGCTACGTCACCATATAAGGATTTTCATGCAAACGTGACGATTCACGGCACCTATGGAAGCTCTTCTTCCAAAATGTCTATACCGGTCTCGGTGACAATAGGACAGCAAAAATACATACGGGTTCGCGCACGACAACAACTCATGCCCTTCCCAACTTGGAGTCACCCTATCTATTCAGACACCCCCGCGACCTATTTCAACGGATGTTTGTAAAATTGAAGTAAAACTACAAAATTACATTCATTCATTTTTTTATAGAATCTGAATTTAAGAAAAAGCAAAGAGTGCACTCGGACTCTTTGCTTTTATTTTAAGAAGCAGAAAAGTGATCTGAAATCGTCAGAACATTTCCTAAATCAAAACGGAAGTACCCCGGATCCAAGATTCCATCTAAAAAAGATACTCTGAATGTTTTTCCCGAAAGAAATAGACACAATACATATTTGATTCCATATTTGAAACGCTTAATTCCTATTATACGAAAAGTTATTGAAATGTACCAAAGTCTCTATTGAAGATTACAAAAATTGTGAAGAGGGATTATGACAAAAATAAAGATCATCTGTTTAGCCGTATTCATGTTCGGCTTTCTATACTGTTCCAACGGTGAAAACCAAAACGAACAAAAAAGTTTCGTTTCCAATCTACTATCGACCTTACAGATCGAACAACCAGCGTTCCTGACCAGTCGACTTTCCATCTCCTCCATTGAAAATCCGAAAGTGCGAGGTTTAGATCTACCCGATCGGATCCCGGGAAAATATATCGTAGTGTTTGACGAAGCCCTTCCAAACAGCGAGTCCTATGCAAAATCTACTTCGATTGCTGCGGAATGGAAAGAAGCCTATCAAATCGAAGTGCAACACGTATTTCAATCCGTGCTAAATGGAATGTCCATCCAGGCTACTGACGAACAAATTGCATTACTCGCAAAAGATGAACGAGTACAATATATCGAAGCCGATCAAACGGTCTTTCTTCACGGAGAAAATCAGACTTTAATCACCGTGCAGCCAAGGAGCTGGGGACTGGATATTGTGGACCAACGTAATTTGGGACTTTTCGACTTAGACAATTTGTATCATTATAGAACCAATGCAAGTCTGGTTCACGCTTATATCGTAGATTCTGGAATCAAAGCCACATTACCTCAGTTCGGAGGAAGAGTTTCCGGGGGAGTATCTTTTATCGATGACGGGAGAGGAACGGATGATTGTAGCGGTCACGGAACAGGGGTCGCATCGATTGTTGGCGCAAATCCAATTTCTGGCGAAACCTCAACGCTTGGAATGACGCGACCCAATTTACATCCTGTCCGAATTTTTCCTTGTGACCCAGATGCAGGATCTCCATCGAGTCGAACGATTCAAGCATTTGAATGGATTGCTGACAATCATATCGATCCCGCTGTAGTAAATTTGAGTTTTGGTAAAATGGGTAGCAGTACTCCGGCGAAAAAAGCGGCCCTGGCGAATTTGATTTCCTTAGGAATTACGGTGGTCGTAAGCTCAGGAAATGACGGAACGAATGGTTATGGAAATAATCCTTATTGTTCGGATTATTTTCCAGTAAACGTGCCGGGAGTTATAACCGTTTCATCGACAGACATAGCTATGAATAGAGTTCCCTTAGCAAACGTAGGAGATTGTATTCATATTTTCGCTCCGGGAGATCAGCTTCAGGTGCTCGATCATACAGGTGCGATTGTAACACAAGGTGGAACGTCTTTTGCAGCTCCTCACGTAACAGGTGTGGCCGCAATGTTTTTAGCGGGCAATTCACAAGCAACGCCGGCTCAAGTAAAAAAACGCATTCAAGAAACTGCAACTCTCTACGCTGTGAATGGCGTTTCCAATACACATAATTCGGATAAATTTTTATATTCGCCGTTAGACGCGCCCGTGAATTTGGCAAGCAATGGAACCTATATGCCTCTTGAAATTCAAACGATCAACGAGCATTGTAGGGGTTTGAATACTGTTGAGTGGAAACGACCTTTAGTCGGAGGAACTACCTTTAACTATGAAGTTTATACATCACCATACAAAGACTTTCATGCAGACGTAGCTCTTCATGGAACCTATGGAAGCTCCTCTCCCAATGTTTCCGTTGCGGTCTCAGTGACGATGGGACAGCAAAAATACATACGGGTTCGTGCACGCCAACAATTAATGCCATTTCCAACCTGGAGTCACTATCTGACTTCAGACACTCCAGCCACCTATTTCAACGGATGTTTGTAGAATTGAAGTAAAAGTAAAAAATTACATTCATCCATTTTTTAATAGAACTTGAATCTTATAAAAGCAAAGAGTGCCTTTCAGCCTCTTTGCTTTTTTTCAGAATCAAAGAAATATAGCCACCGAATGAAAAGGCTCAAGCCGTTTTTACGGCTTGCTGTTTGATTTCAGTCGTCTGACTTTTATGATCTATCCTTCGAATATTCTCAGTATCTGGAAATTTTCACTCTAGCAGATTCGGTATCACCCTGTAAAACTTCGATTCGAATGTCACCGTAGTGGAAAGGTTGCGTGGTTCCAGCGTTCGTTAGAATCGTTCCCATAAGAATTGTTTCCATTAAATTCGGGAGGGATCCTGGATAAGGAATCAATCGAATCTGTACCCCTTGCACTGGGGTCCAAAAATACGACTCATGCGTATTAAAGCCACGCAGAGTTCGATATTCTAATGATAAAACGGAACCCGTTAGAGCGGGGCCATTGTTGTTTCTACCAATCGGAATCAAAATTTGTTTGAGTCCAGCGGTTCTGGTCTCCACTGCATCCAATGTCAATGTAGACTGACTCGGATAATTTTGGTAGGAGACTGTAGCTGTTTGTTCCGGTCTCAAAAATCCTTTGAGCATTTTTAAATACACCGGAATATGATAACCATCTCCATATCCCGCGGCGCTGTAGAAGTCGAGATATTGACCTAACGTATTTGCGCAGCCAAATAACGGATCATCCGGATTTGCACCAGCTTTTGTCAAAGGACCGCGGCTTCCACTGATAGGAACACTGAGAGTTACCGGCATACCGGGACAATTCCAATTTCCCCCCGTATGACCTGTGCTGCTTTCACCCAGTACATGCATTAATTCATGGAAGCTAATATGCCGAACTTGTTCGATATTCGACACAACGGTTGCAAATGATTTTTTCCCATTAGCTAACGAAGTAATCATTCGGTCCGTTAGAATTAGAAAATGATCATAGTCCGATTGATTCAATCCGGATGATGCAATTGCATGATTGAAAATCTTTTCTGAATCACAATTGTCTCCAAAGTCGTCGTTCAGAGCATTCATGTTTTCACAATAGCCGATGGAACCGTTTTTCAGAATCGGTTCCGGTAACCGAATGTAATCCGGAGAGATATAAACCGGATCTAAAACGTGTGTTCCATAAGAGACCTCATCTAAATATTGAACTGCTCCATACGAGTCAAATTCTCCACCCACTCCTGTTACCATTTGTGCAATTTCATTACGAGTTGCTGGTGGCGTTAGAGGAGCTTCATTCGGAGTTACAATTAAGGTTGCAAGACGGGACCGTTTGGGAGTTGCCACATATCCGCAATCGCTTGGATTATGATAAACAATCGTTCTACTCGGGGATATATTCCCCGCACGATCCATAGCTTCTACACGATATGTATCCCTTTCTCCGGGAAACTTGGATACATCGAGCATTGCTGACGGTGATCCATTGGCATTGGCCGATATTCGCAATGGGCCGACTTCATTTTTGTAAATTCTGTATTCCATAAGTCCACTGGAACCGGAATCTGTACTTCCAGTGATCTCTAAACGAAAGGATCGATTACAACCGGTACCGAGAAAACCTCCTAAATTAACATTCGGAGTCGTAGGACTTACGGTATCGGTACAGATACTCGAAGTGCTGGCCGGGAGCTGAAATGTTTTTACAAGTGCGATACTTTCATTTCCGGCTCGATCCACGGCAGCGACCCTAAAGTTATGCGTGCTTCCTGGTTCTAAATCGCTCAAAACAAAGTTTCGTTTGTCAGAACCTTTTCGTTGGGCTTTTCCTTGTGTAACCCCTCGTTTGATCGAATCCACAGAGACGGAATAGTGGTTGAGTCCGGATTCATTTTGTTCTTCTAAAACCATTTGTGCGTGAGGCCATTCTAAACTCACTTTCCCACAACCGTAACTTTCTACGGTTAGATCCCCTGTTAGAGTAGGCGCAGTGGTGTCAGTAAACGGAACGGGTGGTTTGAAGCCCGCCAAATAAATGTCCTGCGATCCTTGGTTTTCTCCGTCGATGTCGGAAGATTGTGTTTTCCCAGCCGTATAAATATATCCGTCGGGTCGAATCGCGATGGAACTCAAGGAATCTCCGACGCTTCCTCCCAAGCTGGAAGTCCAACGAACCTTTCCGTCCGCCAAGTTCACACGAACCACAAATCCGTCCGAACTTCCTCCTTGAAACGGTAGGAAAGAATTCCCGATTGTTTCTCCCGAAATAAAAACGTAATTCGGATTGAGTGGATCTCTGACAACTCCCGTCGCTTTGTCATTCCCCGCTCCGCCAAATACTTTTTGCCAGATCGTATCTAACGTCGGAGTCAGTTGGACAAAATACAAATTATCTAAGTATTCGTTATTGGTTGAAGAAGATTTTCCAACAATCACAACGCTGTCTCCGTGAGGTCCTCCGGAAATACACGCGATTCCACTTCCTTCGTTGTAATTTACATTTCCGACTCTCTTTTGTGAGAGTATTTGTCCCGAGGAAGAAAGTTTTGCTACGTAGAAATTGCTGATACTTCCGGTTCCAGGAAGATCCGAAGATTTGGTCGTGCCCGCGATGAAGTAGTCGTCGCCTAATTTGCAAATTCCGTTAGCGGTATCTTCGCCGTTCCCTCCCAAAAGTTTGTGCCAGACGATTTCACCGCTGGAATTCAAACGAACCACATAGGCATCTCTCGCCGGTTGATTTCCAGGAAAAGTAGTCGAATCAGAATCACCAACGGCGATCAATCCACCGTCTTCGGTAGGTAGAACTGCAAACAGTCGGTCCAATGCAATTTGATCTCCGTGAGTTCTTTGCCAGAGAATGCTTCCTTCCGGGGACAGTCGAACAAGGTAGGTGTCTATTGTAGTATAGCCGTCAGGTTTGAGAAATCTGGTCGAACCAGCGATCAAGATGGAACCATCTCCGCGAACAGAAACTCCGTAGCCTTCGTCGTCTTTAGAAGCACCGATGAGACGAGTCCAAGACCGATTTCCATTTACATCATATTTGCTTGCATACACGTCTTTGTATCCGGGGGTACAGGCTCCGGGAGTACAAGCTCCGGAAAATTCTTGGCCGGAATCGGAAGTACCTACAACAACGACCCCTCCGTCGGGAGTTACAGCGACAGAGTTGGCGATGTCGTATTGAGTCCCTCCATGGGTTTTTTCTTTTAGGTTCAAATCAAAAGGAGAAAATCCGATTGAGGTAGAAACGCTTTTATTTCTGCCATTGATTGAATATTGAGCGGATTCATTCGGCTGAATCAGAAAAGTCATAAAGTCCGGTAGTTTTCCTCCCAGATTTTCAATCTGAGAACACCCAACAAATGCAATGCACAGAAAGCCTAAGGCAAAGTGTGTCATTTTGTGAAATATCTTTTTAAAAATATATATTTTCATCTATTTCTCTTATTGATTAGATTTTTGAAATACTACGGTAAAATTGTATATTCAAGACACATTTTTTTCCATAGAATGTCGATTTGGAAGTAAAGTTCTTTTTGCTTTTTAGTTTAAGAACCAAAGGAATTTCTGAAATTTTCGCAACGTTTCCTAAATTCAAAACAGAAATACCTATGAAATCGGGGCAAATCTACTCTGGAGCAAAGAAGTTTTGAATATTTTTTTCTAAAATAAACACATTGCACATTTTATTCCATATTTGAAACGCTTAATTCCTGTTATATGAAAATTTATTGAAATGTATCAAAGACCTTTCCAATGATTGCAAAATCTTGAGAGGGATTATGACAAAAATAAAAATCATCTGTTTAGCCGTATTCATGTTCGGCTTTGTATACTGTTCTAGCAATGAAAACCCAAACGGACAAAAGGGTTTCATTTCCAATGTATTATCGACTTTGCAGATCGAACAACCACAGTTCCTGACTGGTCGACTTTTCTCCTCCATCAAAAATCCGAAAGTACTAGGCTTGGATTTTCCCGATCGGATTCCAGGAAAATACATCGTAGTGCTTGATGAGGGTCTTCCAAACAGCGAGTCCTTTGCAAAGTCCACTTCGATTGCTGCGGAATGGAAAGAAGCCTATCAGATTGAAGTCCAACATATCTTTCAGCATGTATTGAATGGAATGTCGATCCAAGCTACTGACGAACAAGTCGAGTTGCTCGCGCAAGACGAACGAGTTCAATATATCGAAGCGGAACTAACAATGAAACTTTCTGGGGACGACCACACTTTGATCAGCGCGGATCCACAGGGATGGGCGTTAGACACAATCGATCAAAGAACATTTAACACATTAAATAACCAATACCACTACAGAAGCAATGCAAGCCAGGTCCACGTTTATGTGATGGATACCGGAATCAAAGCCTCTTTAGCTCGTTTTGGAGGAAGGGTTTCCGGGGGAGCGTCTTTTATCGATGACAGCAGAGGAACCGACGATTGCAACGGCCATGGGACGGCAGTGGCGTCGGTCATCGGTGGAAATCCGCTTTCTACAGGAGCGGAAACTGTGGGAACAACCAGACCCTTGTTGCACCCGGTTCGAATTCTTAATTGTAGCGGAATCGCGATTCCGGAAAGCACGATCATCCAAGGATTCGATTGGATTTTTGCAAATCACATCAAACCAGCAGTTGTCAATATGAGTTTTGGGGGCCAACACTCAAACTCGAAAAAAACGGCTCTTACAAATCTAATCAACGCAGGGGTAATCGCAGTTGGTGCCTCCGGGAATGATGCAATTGATGGATATGGAAATAGCTTTTGTTCGAATCATTTTCCAGTCAGTGTGCCGGCAGTCATCGGCGTATCCTCCGTGGACATCAATATCGATCGATATTTCGATGCGAATGTAGGAGATTGTATCCACGTTTTCGCTCCGGGACACAATGTAGATACGGCAAATCTAGCGGGTGGAACCGAACCGCGAACTGGTACGTCTTTCGCAGCTCCGCAGGTATCCGGAACTGCCGCCATGTTTCTTGCACAAAACCCGCAAGCAACCCAAGCTCAAACCAAAAAACGCATCGTAGATACCGCAACTCGATTTGTAGTCGGAGGTGTTCCCGCTACACACCATTCCAACCGATTGCTTTATTCGTTGTTAGACGCTCCCGAAGGTTTGGCAAGTAACGGAACCTACATGCCTCTCAGTATCACTGTGATCAACGAGCAGTGTAGAGGTGCAAACACGGTGGAATGGACACGACCTTTATCCGGAGGAACCAGTTTTACCTACGAAGTCGCTACGTCACCATATAAGGATTTTCATGCAAACGTGACGATTCACGGCACCTATGGAAGCTCTTCTTCCACTGTAACGGCAGCGGTCTCGGTGACGATGGGACAGCAAAAATACATACGGGTTCGCGCACGACAACAACTCATGCCCTTCCCAACTTGGAGTCACCCTATCTATTCAGAAACTCCCGCTACCTATTTCAACGGATGTTTGTAAGAATCTAGATAAAACGAAAAGATTACATTCATTCATTTTTTAATAGAATCTGAATTTTATAAAGGCAAAGAGTGCACTCGGACTCTTTGCCTTTATTTTAAGAAGCAGAAAAGTGATCTGAAATCGTCAGAACATTTCCTAAATCAAAACGGAAGTACCCCGGATCCAAGATTCCATCTAAAAAAGATACTCTGAATGTTTTTCCCAAAAGAAATAGAGACAATACATATTTGATTCCATATCTGAAACATTTAATTCCTGTTATACGAAAAGTTATTGAAACTTGACAAAAACTTTTCCAATCATTGCAAAAATACTAAAGAGGGATTATGAGAAAAATAAAAATCATTTGTTTAGCCGTATGTATGTTCGGCTTTCTATACTGTTCCAGCGGTGAAAACCAAAACGAACAAAAAAGTTTTGTTTCCAATTTACTATCTACTTTGCAGGTAGAATCACCGGAATTTCTGACAACTCGACCTTCTACTTCCTCCATCAAAAATCCGAAAGTACAAGGTTTGGATCTCCCAAGCAGAATTCCCGGAAAATACATCGTAGTGTTTGACGAAGCTCTGCCAAACAGCGAGTCCTTTGCAAAGTCCACTTCGATTGCAAATGAATGGAAAGAAGCTTATCAAATCGAAGTCCAACATATATTCCAACACGTATTGAATGGAATGTCGATTCAAGCCACTGACGAACAGATCGAACTGCTCGCAAAAGACGAACGAGTGCAATACATCGAAGCCGAACAAACAAACACACTTTACGGGGACAACCATACACTGATCAGTGCGGATCCGCAAGGCTGGGCATTGGATGCAATCGATGACAGAACACCTGGCACTTTAAACAATCAATACGACTATAAAAACAACGCAAGCCAGGTTCACGTTTATGTAATGGATACCGGAATCAAAGCTTCAATAGCTCGTTTTGGAGGAAGAGTCTCTGGGGGAGCCACTTTTATCAATGACGGTAGAGGAACCGACGATTGTAACGGCCATGGAACAGCGGTAGCGTCCGTCATTGGTGGAAACGCACCTTCATCAGGAGCGGAAACCGTTGGAACCACTCTACCGTTACTCCACCCGGTTCGAATCCTTCCTTGTAGCGGAAGTGCGACTTCGGACACCACGCTTCTCCAAGGATTGGATTGGATTTTTGCGAATCACGTCAAACCTGCGGTCGTCAATATGAGTATTGGTGGTCCGCATACAAACTCGAAAAAAACGGCTCTCACAAACCTAATCAACGCAGGAATCATCGCAGTTGGCGGGCCGGGAAATGAGGGGGATAATGGTTATGGGAATAATTATTGTTCAAGTCATTTTCCGGTAGACGTTCCGACAATCATCAGCGCATCCTCCGTGGACATCAATATCAATCGATATCCCAGCGCTAGTGTCGGAGATTGTGTCAGCTTGTTTGCTCCGGGACACAATGTGGATGCGGCAAATCTAATAGGCGGAACCTATCCACAAACAGGCACTTCCTTCGCGATTCCGTTTGTATCCGGAACTGCCGCCATGTTTCTTGCGGACAATCCACAAGCGACTCCGGCACAAGTAAAAAAGCGAATCGTACAGACCGCAACCCGATTTGTAGTCGGAGGTGTTCCCACTCTACACCCTTCCAATCGATTCCTTTACTCGTTGTTAGATGCTCCCGAAGGTTTGGTAAATTATGGAACCTACATGCCTCTCGATATCACGATGATCAACGAGCAGTGCAGAGGAGCAAACACAGTCGAATGGAAGCGACCTTTATCCGGAGGAACTACCTTTTACTATGAAGTATATAAATCTCCCTATAAAGATTTTCATGCAAATGTAACTCTTCATAGCTCGTTTGCAAGTTCTTCACCAAATGTTACTGCAGCGGTCGCCGTAACCATAGGAGAGCAAAAATACATAAGGGTTCGTGCACGGCAACAAGTAATGCCATACGCACTTTGGAGTCACTATATATATTCAGAAACTCCCGCTACCTATTTCAACGGATGTTTGTAAAAGTTGAATCGTTTCTTGCGGAAATCCAACCGAAACGCGATACAAAGTCATTTTCTTGGAAAACATTTGATTGACTTTCGTTGCCAAAAAGGATCCGGGAAGGTTGAACATCGTTTTTGATGCGATCGTCAAAGTCATCCCATCTAGTTTCGTTTTAGCTCCTTTGTTTTCGTAAAAAAGAATCCAAGGAGAAGGGATATTTCTAAAATATCGAATTCAACCAAGACTTTGAATGAAATCCAATATAGAAAATTGGATTTCATTGTTTTGTACAAAATTTTAAATCTTCCGATTCTAATTTTGAAATTTAGAATTTAAAGTAGATTCTAAATTTTGAAACTTCGGAAAATAAAAGTTCGCTAATTCCAAATCTTCCGGGTTGGTAATTTTTAAATTGAAAGGATGAGATTCGACGATCGAGGATGTTTTACCGGCTTCCAACGCCCAAGAACAAAGATCCGTCGGAATCGAATTTCCGGAGAACGTCAGCAGCTTTTTCAGAACGTCTCCTCGAATCCCCTGCGGTGTTTTCATAAACCAAATATGTTCCCGATCCAGAAGAGCGGCGGTTTGTCCTTGAAACTCTTCCAAAACCGTTTCCGAAGTTTTGGAAGCAAGAGTCGCAATCCCATTCTTACGAACGCTTTCGCAAAGATCGTCCAATTCTTTAGAGAGAACAAAAGGCCTCGCCGCGTCATGAACTAAAATGATATCCTCGCTCTGAATCGTAAGCAAAGCCAAACCGCGAAGCATGGAAGAATGTCTTGTCTCCCCTCCTTCCACGATTCTATCCTCGTTTCTCAAAAACGGAGAACAAATCGATTCCGTTTTTGAAATCGATTCCAAATGAGAAACAAGAACGATCTGTTTTTGTTTTCCCCAATTCTGAAATCGTTTTAAAGCGTGAACGAGAAGGGGCTCTTTCTGAAATTCCAAAAATTGTTTCGGAACTGGCGAACCCATCCTTGCACCGGTGCCTCCGGCCAAAATCAAAACATAAATTTTCTCAGAGAGAAACAGAGACTTCATTTTGAAAAATCTGTTCCAAGTTCTGACGTTTTCGTATCAATTGAAACGAATCGTCTAATCCCACAAGGACCTCGGCGGTCTCCGGAAACGAGTTGTAATTCTTCACGGACATGGATGAACAATACGCACCCGCGCCTTCTACAACAACATAATCTCCTAATTTAGCTTCTCCTGTTGTTATTGTGATCGGCCCGCCGCCTTCAGCCTGAGTAAACAAATCCCCGCTTTCACAACAATGACCCACGATCACATATTCCGCTGTTTTTCCGGAATGAGTTCCCTCTTTGGGAACGATGACAAACGGATGTTTCGCTGCATACAAAGCAGGCCTTGTGTTCACATCCATTCCTGCATCCACTTTTAAAAAAGTATAACCTTTGTTTCCCGTGGAAACGATATCGTCCACCGCGGTAAGAATCACTCCGTTATTTACCATCAAAAACGAGCCGGGTTCGATTTCCATGTGAAGTTTTGTTCCATTCTTCTTTGCAAATTCTTGAAAAAGTTCGATCACCGGTTTTCCGATCACCTGAAGATCGGTCGTTTTTTCGTCCTCCATTCTCCCCACCTTAAAACCGCCGCCGAGGTTGAGAATTCTACATTCCGGAAATTGAGCCGCGATATCCAAGGAAACCTGGGCTACAATTTTCCAAACCGCAGGATCGCTTCCGGATCCGATATGAGTGTGAACCTTAAACACTTTGAGATCGTATTTTTTTACGATTTCTTTCACCTTACTTATCTCTTCGTGCCAAATTCCGAAAGAAGAAGTATTTCCGCCCACATCGGTTTTCTTTGTATGACCGGAGCCGAGTCCCGGATTGAATCGAATGCTGATCTCTTTTCCGGGAAAAAGATTTCCAAACGCTTCCAATTGACGCAACGAACAGGCGTTGAAGGTCACACCCTTCTCTACCAATTCCTTGATTCCCTTTGCAAGTTCTTGAGAGGTCAGCATGATCTCCGAAGGATTGAATCCGTAATGAAGCGCTCTACGCGCCTCGTATTCGGAACTCGCGTCGATCTGAATTCCCTTTCGTTTCATGATTTCAAGAATGGTGCGGTTCGGATTCGCCTTCATCGCGTATCGTACGGTCAACCCGTAAGCGTTCGGAAACGCAAGCGCGGTGTCGCAGCTTTTTTCGATCCTTTCCCGAGAATATACAAAAACCGGGGTTCCAAATTGTTGTGCGATCGAACGCACCTGAGATTCAGTCAAAAATTTTAATTTTTCTATTGATTGCATAGTGAAACGCGCATTTCTAAATGGTTTTAGAACAGGCTCCGTTGGAGTCCTGTTTTTTTAAAGGCATTTTCATCCATGGCTGGCAAAATCACTCATCTCGAAGTTCTATCGCAGGTTTGTAAACATCTGGATCACGGAACTCCCGAACAAAGAAAAATTGCGATTTTGATGCGCTCCGAATCCAACCGTAAGTTCGCAAACATCGGCGCGATCGCTCCCGATATATTTTATTTTTATCATATTCTTTCTCCCGGAAAAACAAAAAAGGCCACGATTTGGGGAGACATGAGTCATCACAACAAAGTGGCCGAACTCGTTCTCAATTTTTTGGATTTGATTTTGCAAACGGAGGAAGGAGTTCACAGGGACCGATACATCGCCTTCACTCTTGGATATATCTGTCACTGCGCGGTCGATATCATCACTCATCCTTATATCTTTTATATCTCCGGAGATTTTTATAACAAGGATAAGAAGATCAGCAGTTTGGCTCAATACAATCATATGAGAGTGGAGAATGCTCTGGATTCCTGGCTTCTCGATTTCAGATGGGGAATGACTCCGAAGGAATACGATTTCGTACACCACGTTGACGCCATTTTTAAGTCCGGAAACAAAAGTTGGAAAATGGATCCGATGCTCTGGCATTTCTGGTTGAGAGGCCTCAAGGACACCTTCTCCGATGAATTCAAAAAACGGTATGTAGGTTCCGAAGACAAAATCATTCCGGGCGATTTGTTAAACGAATCCTTTCTGGGTTATCTGGAATTTCACAGAGTCCTGGATTCCAGAAGCAAATGGGTCCGCGGTGCGCTCAAGTTTATAGACAAACTAACGTTTCACAAGGTACGTTCTTCGGTTCTTATGCTTCCGTTAAAGGAACATATCGATAAGCGGATTATGAACGAAGAAAAGAAAAAATGGAATTATCCGGCGGACCCCACGATCATCAGGGACGATTCCTTTGTCGAGTTGATCAATCGATCCGCACAAAACGGAAAAGACGCTCTAACCCAGGCATGGAATTATCTTGAAAATAAAATTTCCAGAACCGCATTTTTAAAAGAATACCAGGGATACAACTTGGATACGGGACTTCGTTTTCAAGGAGTTGACAGTATGAAAGAATTTTCACCCATAGAAGAAGTTTAATCGAATATGAAACAAGAGCCAATCAGTTATCTTTCTCGTTTTTTTGTAATCCATTTCAGAGATAGAATCCTTCAACCCATCTTCAACTCGCAAAATCCTCTCAAGCAGTTGGCCAAACTCTGTACGATTCTTGTATTTCTAAACGGATTTTTGTTCGTTTTTTCGATCAAGGATTTCTGGAGAGTTCCGGATGCGAACCAGTATGAAAAACCTTCCGTGCTTTACGGCCTCAACGATAAAAACGAATACGAACCGATCGCCGAGTTTTACCGTTTTTCAAGAGTCGTTTTAAACATCAAAGATCTGGCTCCCGAAGAAGACGGAAAACCGAACAAACTCATCCGCAGTTTTGTTTCCACGGAAGACAATAATTTTTATTCTCACTGGGGTTTGGATCTTCGAGGAATTTTTCGCGCCTTTATGGTAAACATTCTCGCGGGGAGAATCAAGGAAGGCGCCTCCACGATCACGCAGCAGGTCGCGCGACTCAAATTCTTAAATACCGAACGATCCTTCTTGAGAAAGGCAAGAGAGGCATGGCTTGCACTTCTTCTCGAAGTGGTCTTTGACAAAAACACGATGATGGAAATCTATTTGAACGAGATCCCGTTGGGTCACGGGACTATCGGCGTCGGGGCCGCGGCCAGATTCTACTTTCGAAAGGACGTAAAGGATTTGACCTGGGGAGAATCCGCCCTTCTCGCGAGTTTGACCACAAGACCGACCGAATTTTCCCCGCTTGTAAATCCGAATTCTTCGAGCGCAAAGGTTCGCGTAGTATTCAAAAAATTTGTGGAGAACGGAATCTTAGACATCAAAACTGCGGAACGCGAATACGAAGCATTTTCCGAATATTACATAACTCTAAATCGATCTCCGAACGATTCTGCGTTCGGGGATCGGCTCAATCGTTTTCCATATTTCACCGAATACGTTCGAAAAAATCTGACCCGTTATATCCCAAAGTCGACGTTGTACAGCGGCGGACTCAAAATTTATTCCACCCTGAACATCCAGCATCAGGCGCAGGCCGAAAAGGCGTTGTATGCGGGATTAAAAAATCAAACGGCGCAATCCAATCAAAGAACGTTTACAAAAATAGACGCGTTTGACGACGCCTACGGAGAAATCTACGATCTATTAGCAATGTTGAATGAAGTTCCGGATTTTAAATTTAAAATTTCGAGATCGATTCGAACCTTTAACCGCGCTTGGCAGGAAGATCTGAGAGACGAACTCAGCGCTCTCAATCTTTTGAGCGGGACCGAAACCTTGGGGGAAGCGATCGAGTGGAGCTATCGAAGTCAACAAACCGAAGACTTCCTGCTCCCGGTGGAAGGAGCATTGATCTCGATGCGTCCGGATACGGGTCATATCACAGCGATGGTCGGAGGCTCCGGGTTTCGATCGGACAATCAGCAGATCCGGGCATTCCAAGCTTACAGACAACCCGGATCCGCATTCAAACCTCTCGTATACGCGGCCGCGATGGAATATTTTAATCAACACCCTGATCCGAAAAAGAACGTAACGGCGGCGTCCCTTTTTTCCGATTCTCCCTTACAATACGTATTAGAAGACGGTGATGAATGGAATCCTTCCAATTACACTGGAGAATATTCAGGATTTATAAGGCTGAGGGAAGCTTTGGAACTTTCCAGAAACAGCGTCGCGGTCCGTGTCCTGGAACATACCGGAATCAGCAACTTAATGCCGAATTTGGAAAAAATTCTTCAGATCGAAAACAGATCCGTTCCAAGAAACTTTTCCATCTCTTTGGGAACCTTTGAGGTTTCTCCGTATGAATTAGCAAAATCATATGCGGTCATTGCCTCGGGCGGAAAACAAGTTTTCCCGTTGAGCGTTCTTTATGTGGAAGACATAAACGGCAACGTTATCCGCGACTTTAGGGAAGACGCGGCCAAACAAGAAAGAAAACAAATTCTTTCCCCGGAGATTTGTTATATTCTTACTTCGATGATGGAAGACGTAATTAAAAAAGGAACCGGAACGGGAGCTTCCGCTTATGGCCTATCTCGTCCGGCAGCCGGAAAAACAGGAACCACGAATAACTTTAGAGACGCTTGGTTTGCGGGATATTCTTCCGAACTCGTAAGTGTGGTTTGGATCGGATACGATACAGGAACTCTTTCGATGGGACGGGGAATGTCCGGGGGCATAGTCGCCGCTCCGATCTGGGGGAGGTTTATGTCCAACGCTCTTTCCAAAGAAAAATCCAAACCGTTTCACTTTGGAAACGCGCATGTGATTCGAAAACAGATCTGTTCCATTTCAGGAAAACTTCCGGGTTCTCATTGTAGCCAAACCGAGGAAGAATACTTCACCAAAAATACGGTCCCAAAAGAAGTCTGTGATGATCATAGAGGAGCCGGTTTTATTCCCGAATCGGAACCGGAACCCCCGTCTTCACATCAAACTAAAGTTAAAAAGAAGCAGAAAACTAATATTTTCCAGGGCGACGATGACCTGATTCGGTAATTCCGAACAAAAATACTTGTCGTTTTGGGATTGATTACACAAATAGATTTACAGCGTGTCCTAAGTGTTGGGGCAGGTTTTGATTGCTACCAGGAGTTTTAGATGGCCATCGGCAAGGAAAATAATAATAGCGTAATCGGTCCCGGGTCCATTTTCGAAGGGAAATTTTATATCGCAGGTTCTCTCCGTATCGACGGAAAATTCGAAGGAGAGATCAAAACAGATGACACACTTTATATCGGAGAAACCGGTAAAGTAAGAACCAATATCTCGGCGCGAGAAGTAACCGTTTCCGGAACTATGATCGGAAATATCAAAGCCGAAAACGAAGTGCGCCTCGAAGAAACCGGAAGACTCTTGGGGGATATCGTAGCCCCCACCCTACACTTGGCAAAAGGAGTAGTCGCAAAAGGAAACATCACGGTCACAGGCGGACAAAAGAAAGACGTGAAGAAAATCGTAGAAGAATCCTTCGGCGGAACTCGAACCCTGGATAACGGAAAGGACGAATAGGTCCTTTTTCTTTACTATAGGAAAGGCCGTCACCCGGCCGATAATCTTCCTGTATGATCTTTAAAAAGCCCAGACAACTGACCGCGGGAAAAGAACTTCTCCGGACAGATAATTTCACCCTGATCTATCTGGGCGCTTTTCACTTTCACTATTCATTTTACTTTAGAGGGAATCTCTATCACGGGAATCTCGACTTCCGAAGAAAAAAATTCAAACTGATTCCGATCTTTGCATCGATCCTTCTTTTTATCGCCTTCCTGGGATTTGGAATGAATCCGAGCAACGCGATGATGGATTCTTCCGGTCATGAAATTACGGAGAATGATTCCGAAGATCTCAAGGCAAAATCCGGAGACGAAAAGTTTTTGGAAGAATCGGAAAAAGCAAAACTGACGATCCTGATGGCGAAGGAACTCAAAAATCCTTCCGAAAAAAAGAAACAACTCAAGGTGACGACCTATCGGGTCAAAAGAAACGAAACGTTAGCCGAAATTGCTACCCGTTTCAAGGTTTCAATGGAATCGATCGCGGGTTCTTCCGGGATCAAGATAGACGACACTCTGTATCCCGGACAAATATTAAGCATTCCTAATAAACAAGGTCTTCTCTACAAAATGAAAACCGGGGACACCGTAGCTAAGGTCGCAAGCCTTTACAAGGTGAACTTGGATGAGATCACGCTCGAAAACAAACTCGACGATCTGGACATTCTCAGACCGGGTCAAAAAGTATTTTTACCGGGAGCGGTGATCCCCGATCCAACTCCGAAATGGATGATCCCGGTCGCTTCAAGAATTGTAACCTCCAACTTCGGATTTAGAACCTTTCCCAGAAGAAAGTTTCACGAAGGTCTCGATTTAAAGGCGTTTTACGAACCGATCGCAGCGGCAAGAAACGGAAAAGTCATCTATGCCGGATGGATGGGCGGTTATGGAAACGTTGTGGTCATAGAGCATACGGACGATTTCAAAACACTCTACGCTCACAACTCCAAACTGTTTGTTCAGCGCGGAGATTACGTTCTGGCCGGTAAAAAGATCGCGAGATCGGGATCCACCGGATATTCCTTCGGTCCTCACCTTCATTTTGAAGTCATCAAAAACGGACAACCGGTCAATCCCTCAAAATACTTAAAAGGTCTCAGCTTTCGAAAGGGCGGACCGACCCACTAAAAGAAAACGGCTCCCTTCAGGAATCGAATTTTGTCACTCGCCTCCTCAAAGTATCGTAGTAAATAGGAGCTCCTACTTTTAAAGCGCCGATGTTTCGGCAAGTCCCCACCTTCAAAAGACTCCTGTAAATATTTTGCTGGAGTTCCCACAACTTCAAAAGGAATTTATCTCAAAAACGGGGAGTTCCCACACACGTTGGTCCGCTTCTTTGACTCGGAGAATTCGATTGAATCGTTTTTTATAAAATGTTCCGTTTCAAAGTAGGAACTCCTGCTTTGAAAAAATTCATTTCTTGGAGAATGAAGGAGTTCCCACAACGCATCCTGATTCTTTTGTTTAAAAAATTGATTCCGTAGAATCCGGATCGGAACTCCCTGTTCTAAAAATAGGAGTTCCTACTTTTTGAGAAACAAGACCTCATCTCTCAAAAAGCTCGAACGTATTCGATCAATCTACCATGTTTCCCATTCTCAATTCCTCCCTATTTCCTTCGAATTCAAATGATTTTAAAATCGAACCGAATTCTTCTGTTAAAATGATATTGTAGGATCTGCAACATCATCTTCGTACAAAAACACCGTAGTAAATCCCTTTGTCAGACAAAATAGCAGTGCAAAAAAGAATGGATTTTTCTGAAATCCGAAAGGTCCGTCGATCAACTTTAAGTCCATCCGAGTAAAAATCTCCTGAACGAACTGGAATTTGATTCCATTCTAAAATCGAAAATCAAATGATTTGCAAAATGAAGAATGTATTCTCCCTACTCATCGGAATTCTCATCCTTGGAAATTGTGCATCTCCTACGATCGGAGATCTTCTCGATAAAAGATTCATCAAAACCTATGATCAAACAGAAACTCTGAATTTATACTATGCTACGCTCAGAGGCGCAAATCCTAGCGGACAAATCGGTTGTAACGATTCTTATTTTTTGACATCCGGAAACAACGAACTCAAAACCGGGTATTGTATCGTAAACGTTCCGGTAAATCACGAAATCGGAGCCTTGCCGACCGGACTCGGTAGTAGAGAAAATTTCTTTCAGTTTCTCGGACACAATCCCTTTGAAAACAAAGACGCATTTTTGGAAGATCTCAAAAAAGATCCGTTCGACGAAGTCCTGGTTTTTGTTCACGGCTTTAATGTAAAGTTCGAAGAGGCGATTTTAAGAGGCGGTCAAATTCGTTACGATCTGAAATTTCCCGGAAAGATCGTAATCTTTACCTGGCCTGCCGGAAGCGAAGGCGGGCTTATCAATCAAGTTTTATTAAAAGGAACCTATGAAAAAAATCTAGCATCCGCAAGAAGTTCCAGACAGGAATTTAAAAACTTTCTCAAGTCCATGCAATCCATCGGAAAAAAAATTCATCTGATCGTACATTCCATGGGACATCAGGTCGCACTTCCTGCGTTAGCCGAAATCGGACGAGATTCCAAAGAACCGATTTTAAAGGAGTTGATTTTAAACGCTCCTGATTTTGATTCCGGAGAATTCAGATTGATCTCGGACTCTCTTTCCAAAGCCGCCAAAAGAACCACCCTCTATTGTTCTCCAGGTGATAGCGCTCTGCAGGCATCGGCTACAGTAAATCAGGGAGGCCGTCTTGGGACTTGCACCCAGATTCCGGGCATAGACGTGATCAACGTAAATCCGATCGATTCTTCTTTGATTTCAATGGGACACGGATACTATTCCTCCAAACCTTTGCTAACGGATATCTACCAACTTCTTCTTGGAGTCAGGGCGGAAAAACGTCTCTTTATTCGAAAATCATCGGGCAATGAAAATTTCATTTTGAGGAACTAAAAAGAATTTCAGGATGAATTCAAAGGGAATCTGGAAATTTGATAGGGAATCCTCATTCCTACGAGTCTAAAGGAACAGTTGTGTTGAAATCGAAATGTGTTTTTCTCAAAGAGTCACCTTTGAAAAGGGAAAATGCTTTGAAACCCTTTTTCGAAAGTAAAAACATACTTTTACCATAACTTTTTCCGCATTTTGACAAATTATCTTGTTGAATTCGGGATTATTCTTAGTAAACAATGAATATGCTTCATAAACCCAAAATTTTGGTGGTTGAGGACGAGATTATCGTCGCAGTCAATCTAGGCCAAAAGTTAAAGAAATTGGGCTATGAACTGGTCGGAATTACGTCCTCCGGTGAAGAAGCCATTCAAAAGGCGGAAGAAAATCACCCTGATCTCGTTCTGATGGATATCAATATAGAAGGAAGTCTGGATGGTATCGAGACAGCAGAAGTCCTCAGAAATCGCTTTCATACACCCGTTATTTATCTTACAGCCTACGCAGATGAAAATACTCTAGACCGGGCCAAAAAAACCCAGCCCTTGGGTTATATCGTAAAACCCTTTGAGTCGGATCAACTCCGATCGTCCATAGAAGTAGCACTTTATAAAAACGAAATCGAACAGAGATCCAAACAAACCGAAGAAAAACTCAAAGGCGCTTTGGACCAGCTTGGAGCGGGAATCGTCACCACGGATGAAAATGGACTTTTACTTTTTATGAATCCCGCCGCCGAAAAACTGACCGGCTGCAGATATGAGGATCATTTGGGTAGACACGTTCAGGAAGTTCTATTCTTTCAAAACGAAACGGGAGAAACGATTCCAGGTCTTGTGGAAGAAGTGATACAATCCAGACGTCCGAAAGAAAACGGAAACCTCATTTTGATTTCTAAGAACGGAAGCAGCCAAGAAGTGCAGCTGCAGAGTTCTCCGATTTTAGGAACCGAAGAAAGACTCACCGGAACATTCAACATTTTGAGAACAAAAGCACAACATTCCACACCCGGGGAAAAGGATACATATCTCAAAGAAATTCATCATAGAATCAAAAACAATCTTACGATTATCTCTTCGATTTTCAGTCTTCGTTCCGGACAGGGGAATGGTGAATCTAACGAAGTTCTCAGAGAAAGTCAAAATCGTCTGAGAGCCGTCGCGTTGTTGCACGAAATTCTTTATGAAAGCAAGGATCTGTCTTCGATTAGTTTCGAACTTTATGTGAAAAAACTCACGGATGCTCTGTTTGAAATCTATCAGGTAGATCGGGAAAAAATTCGTTTAGAACTCAACATTCAAGAAGCCAAAGTAAAAGCGGAAATCGGAATGAATTTGGCTTTGATCATCAACGAGCTGATTACAAATTCTTTAAAACACGGACTGGCAAATTCTTCGTCCGGATCGATTCGAATTCATTTTACGAGAGAAAATAATTCTCTTACCTTAGAAGTTTCCGATGACGGAAACGGCCTTCCCGAAGAATCGCTCCGCAATCGCAATCCGAGTTCACTGGGGCTCTCCTTAGTCGAATCTCTTGCCAAACAAATCGGCGGAAAAGTCGACATTCTCAATCAGGAAGGGGCTTGTGTAAAACTTCGTTTTCCTGTGACACATTGAAAAAGTAGGAACTCCCCTCTTTTCCAATTCACGATCCAATCAAAGTATTTTGAAAAAGACTCTGCGAACGATTTCGAGATCCCTGGAAAATCGTAGGACGAGGAGTTCCCACAAAACCAGAATTCGCTGTAGAAAATCAATAATACCGAAGAATGTAGGAACTCCCTCCCAGATCCCAAGAAGACTTTCGTCTCAAAGAACCTAGATTCGAAAAAACGTGGGAACTCCCGCTCCCGATCTCCACGGAAGAATCCAGCTTTTGTAGGAGCTCCTTCCATTCTTCCTTAGGATGCCGATGTCGAATTTTTTCCCAACTGATGATCATTCTGAACCCACTCCAAGATAATGAGAATCATTCTCATTATTAAAAACCCTGTCTACTATTTCTTAAGCTCGGGAATGACTTGTAAGATTTTTTTTCCCTCCCAGACTGACCGAGATGAAAACCCATTTTGAATTTTTTGAAATTCTTGAAAGACCCGAGGATAAAACCGCCATTCTTTATTTGAACCGCCCCGAAAAAAGAAATGCAATGAGCTGGCCTTTTTGGAGAGATCTCCCGGATGTCATCGAAGAGATCAATGCCAACCCGCATATTCATGCGTTTGTGGTCGCAGGTCGTGGAAAATCCTTTTCCACAGGATTGGATCTGGATTCCTTTTTTCAGCAATTCGGCAGCCTCATCCAAGCTCCCTTAGGAGACGATCGCAGAAAATTCTTTGATCTCATTTTAAAAATGCAAAAAGGAATCAACGCCGTTTACAACTCGCCCAAACCTTCGATCGCCGTAGTTCAAAAACATTGTATCGGAGGCGGTCTGGATCTAATTTCGGCTTGTGACATTCGTTACGCGACTGTGGACGCCTCCATCTCTCTCAGAGAAGCAAAGGTCGCAATCGTAGCCGACATGGGATCGATCAATCGACTTCCTTCCATCATAGGACAGGGACATACGAGAGAATTAGCTCTGACAGGAAAGGATATCGACGGTGTGGAAGCAGAAAGAATCGGACTCGTCACAAAGGTATTTCAGACGGAAGAAGAAATGATGGACGTCGCTCTCGCAACCGCAAAAGAAATCGCGGAAAATCCGAAGTTGGTGGTTTCCGGAGTAAAGGACGTAATGAGATATTCGGAAGGAAAAACCCTAGAGGCGGGACTAAACTACGTTGCTCTTTGGAATTCCAGCTTTCTTGATTCGGCGGATTTTAGAGGGGCACAACAATCTTTTAAAGAGCGCAAACGCCCCGTCTACAATCAAAACTGATCAGGCGTAAAGGTCCAGAATTCTTTTTTGTCCTTCTTCTTTGGAATTCTGGACTCCCGCTTCGACGGCGAGATGAAGCATTTTTCGATTTAGATCACTCTGGGCCTGAAAAATTTCCCGAGGTAGATTTGCTACCCTTTCCAAAAGGTTACTCTGGTTTGTGTTTCCATTGATATTCATAAATTCCCTCTTATGAGAATTTGGGGTTTTTCTTTCTTTTTCTCCCAATTCTATCTTCGGTTAATAAATAGAAAACTTGATTATTTTTTGAAAATTTTTACCCTGTCCAAACCGTGAGTTTCCCTACACTGATCAGATCTGCGATTCAGAGGGAAAATCAAAGAGAATTCACCAAGGCCTTTAACCTGTATAAGGAAGCCCTTTCTTTTACAAGTAGTCCAAAAACCATTCTTAAAATTAGAAACCGTCAAGCCTGGTGCCAATATCATATCGGAAACACCCGAGAAACCTTAAATTTGTTTCACGAGATCATCACTCGATATCCGGATGAACCCGCAAGCTATCTCTACTATTCCAATTATTTAATCAAAGTCAGCAATTTCAAACAGGCCAAAAAAATTCTGGCAAAGGGAATCGATCTCTATCCGGATCAGCTCGAACTTTATCTGACTTTAGCGTCTCTTTTAAAAGACACGGATCGATCCAACGAAGCGATCTCGGTTTTGAAACAAGCCCTTGCTCAGGAAAAACTTTCCAGAGGCAGAGGAATTCTCCGCAAGGATATCTGGGCCGAACTTGGACATCTTTACTATCAAAGAGGGGATTACAATTCCGCGCTCGCTTCTCTCAAAACTTCCATGAGAATGGATAGCGACGAGAATTTTCTGCACTACGATATGATCGCTCAGTGTTATCTCAAAGTTGCGGACCACAAAAACGCGTTGAAATTTATAGATCTATATATTCTTTATTTTGGGGAATCGGATACGGACATTCTTATCATCAAAGCTCGAGCGCACGCTCAACTCGGAGAAAGTCATTTGGCCTGTGCTTCCCTTTTACAGGCATATTCTATGGAAAACGGTCTCAAACTAAACGCGGAGGATATGGTGGATTTTGCTCCCTTACTCCAAACCGGTTTTTTTGATACATTAGAGAATATTGAAATAGAAGAGCCTTAGTTTTTTCAATTAATCCGATTTGGATTGATTATATTAAATCGATTTGATCCGAGGACGATCATTTCACTTTAGGATCGTTTATGAAATTAGACAAAACCGTTCTTTTTTTTATTACTCTTTTCTTCACATTCTCTCTTTATGCGCAACCACTCAACAAAGAACAGGAACGATTGGTCGCGATCGTCCATACAATTGTCGAAGATTTAGAGACTCTGGTTCTAAAAACACCTATCAACGAAAAAGACGAAGTTTATCTTCTACTCAAGGAAACGATCGGAAGATTAAAAACGGGAACATTGAAAATCGGGGTTCGAGAAGAATTGGAACGGGATATCTTCGGTTCTGCGGTATTTTCTCTTCGATCCGAAAAGACCCCCGATCCGAGCATTGACCTAAGTCCTTATCTTCTCGATCTCTATCAAACTCGCCCCTCCATCGTTCTTTCTGCTTTTGTTCACGAATGTCAGCATTCCAAAAGTTATTTCGACGATCCCGAACGTTTTTTATCCTTAGGAACCACAAGCACTTTGGAAAAATACTTATACGAATTGGATTCTTACAATCGGGAGTCCCAATTCATTCTAAAATATTTAAAAAAGAATAAAAAATACAAACTGACCCATTTCGAGATACTACTCTCGACAAGTTTTGAAAAAGATAATTTGGAATACTTCTCATATGTGGCTCTCGGACACGATTTATCCTTAGCCGCGTATCTCTACAACCTGCCTAATTCTAAACTTTCATATGAGGAAAAGTTAAAACTCCTCGAGAAAACTCTCGATCAGATCCTTTCGGTATCACTCAATGATAAAGCCGATCCTTGGAATCAGTATATGCAAGTGGTTCCCATGTATTCCTTTCTTCAATTTGCACCGCAATCGATTCGAAACATAGATACGATCCACGAGAAAATTCCGGATCAATCCGATTACGATCTTCCAAAACGACATCCGATATTGTATGATCGTCTTCTGGTTCTTGAAAAAATATTTACGGATAATATTCAAAAATATAAATATTTACAAATGACCTTGGATAAACTCAGACAGATCGATTAGAATTTTCGGATTTTTAACAAGAATCAATTATACAAAGGAAATCCATATGAAACATCGAATCACGGCAGTTTTACTGTTGTTCCTCTCCATCGGGCTGACGGCTCAACAGAACGAAGACTCTCTTAAGATTGTAAAAAATCTTAAATACCAAACCGGTAAAATCGTCTTAGGAGATAAACTCGCCACACTGCAAGTTCCTCCCAATTTTCGTTATATAGACGGAAAACAAAGCAAACTGGTTTTGGAAAACATATGGGGAAATCCGCCCGGTTCGGAATCTCTGGGAATGTTGTTCCTAAAAAACGAAACTCCGATCAGTGAAAACTTTACATACGCGATCACCATCTCTTTCTCCGAAGAAGGTTATATCAAAGACGACGACGCTAAAGATCTGGACTATGGAGATCTTTTAGACGAAATGAAAGAGGATACAAAGGAAGCCAACGAGGCCAGAAAACAGGAAGGTTACGAAAGTGTTGAACTTGTCGATTGGGCTTCGCCTCCTTTTTATGATGAAAAATCCAAAAAATTACATTGGGCTAAAACTCTACGATTTGAAGGGATCGAAAAAGACACCCTCAATTACAATATTCGAATTTTAGGAAGAAAGGGAATACTCATTCTAAACGTAATCGCAGACATCGATAAACTTCCGTTGGTAAATCAGGAATTGGATGCGATCGTAAATTCAACCGAATTTAACGAAGGGAATCGTTACGCGGATTTCAATCCCGGATTGGACAGCGTGGCGGCGTACGGAATCGGGGGTTTGATCGCGGGAAAGGTTTTGGCAAAGGCCGGCTTTTTTGCGCTTTTATTAAAATTTTGGAAAGTGATCGCCATCGCGGCGATCGGAGGTCTGGGAATTTTGAAAAAATTTATTTTTAGGGAAAAGAAAACCTCTCCATCGGACAATACCAACGTCTGAAAAAGGAATTCCCGATTCCGACCGTTCCCATAAAACAAAAGAATTCTATCAGAAGAATTGGAATTCTTTTGTTTTTTCGAAAGCTTCAGAATAAAGATAGGAATTTCTTCGAGTACAAATATTATATTTCTTTAATTTTTAAAATCTATTCGACATTTTGTTTCTACGATTTGAAATTCTAACTCGCGATCACAAGCCGAAAACAAAGTCCACCGTAATTTTATCTGAAAACGGACTTCAAGTCCGACGCAATCCTTTTTTACAGTAAAACTAATTTGTCGGAACAACCATTTCGTTCAAAAAAAATCCTTCACTGAGGAATTTTAGGACCGAGTTCGATTACGAGTTGTTCTTCCGGAACAGTAAGATCGATCTTCTCTACCTTATCCGGAATTCTTCCGGACAAAACGTCATCCGTAAGATTTTTGATTTTTGCAAGAATCGTTTCGTCCGTACAGTTTGAAATCGAAAGAATATTGGGAAGATCTCTTCCCCAAGAAAATCGGATACCTGGACTTTCCACAAAAAAAGACTCCGTAACTCCGTCTCCTTCCTTATCGATCATCGTAAACACGGTTGAATCGCCGGTAACTACGATCGCCTTTTTTCCCTTCTTCACTTTATCAGCTTTGACTCTTGTATTCGTCATTTCCCGATTCCAGAGATAATAGTAGAGTTTTCGAATTTGGGAATCGATCAGCCTGTCTCTCGCGGTCTTATACAATTCCCCGTATTTTTTCCCGACCTCTTCCTCCCCTTTCATCTGTCCGTCCGGCTCCCTAGGAGTTGTGGAATGAAGATAAAAATCCGGCAGACCGTTAACCGCGTTTGTATAAAAAGTTTGATCCTTTCTGTCTCCGGGATAAGGATTTGTTTCCGAACCCGGATTTCTTAAAAAAGAAATAAGACGATCCCTTTTTTCATTTACTTTTTTTCTGAGTTCCTCCGCTCTAAAACGAAGTGTACTCGTCTTAGGAGAATCCTTTCCGTAAAAACGTTCCGATCGATCCAACTCGGTGCTCACCGCTCGTTCGGAAGAATAATTTTTGAGAAGTTCCTCGTCATATTTCATGAGAAGATCCAATTCTTTGGATCGTTTTACAGGCTCCACGGAGATGACTTTCGCATCATCTTTGTTAGGCGATCCCGCAACGGAAGTTGTCGAAAAATTCGGAAGCGGGCTTGAATCGACCGGTTTGACAGAGGTTACGCTTCTTTCCGACTCGGGCAATCTGAAATAGTCCGCTTCCAATTCTCTCAGTCTTGCGTAATTGGAGATTTTGACGAGATAGTCTCTTTCTTTTTCTCGAACTCCGTTGGGATCATCATAACCGTCTTTTAAAAGAGTCAACTGTCCTTTATAGATGATCAAAAGAGTGGCTTCGGAGGAATCCTTGTTAGGATTTCGATCCGGTAGCGCCTTTCCTTCCTTATCCACGAGTTGAATAAAATGAAACGCAATGCGATCCGTTCGAAAATCGGTGATGTTTAGGATATCGGGTGAGATTTGCAGATCCGTGGAAGACCAGATCCGTGCGTCAAACGACGCGAGCGCAAGTATGGAAACGAGAATAAACCTGCGTCCTCTGATGGGAAACAAGCGATCCATAAGTTTGGATTTCATCTTGTTTTTAATATCGGCTAAAAGATAGAAGGAAAAAAGGAAATCAGTTTCTTTTATGAGCTAAATTGAAAGAATATTCCATTCCGGGAATGCTCTCGCGCAGACCATCTAGACGATATTCCACGCTTTGAATGTCCTGAAAATTTTCAAAAAGTGTTTTTTCCAGGGCCATAAAAGTGGAATCCAAAAGTGCCATCTTTTTACGAGCGATCTCCTTTTGTTTTTCCTCTTCCTTCATATTTTGCTGCACATAAGTATAATCGATTCTAAACTTCATACCGGAAAGAATCTCCTGCAGAGTCGATTTTCTAAAATCGAGAATCAATATATTTCCGCTTTTCCAGATCGCTTTTACCGCATACTGGATTTCCGGAAGACGTTTTAGATTTTTATAATGTTCCCCCTTACCGCTTTCAAAGGCCTTGTCAAAATAAGAGGATTCGCTGATTTCTCCGATCAAGGTCATCGTCTTATGACGATATTCCTCGTCTTCCAAAAGGACCTTTCTTCGCACTGGAAAAATCTGACGTTCTCCGTCGGATCCGTAGATGGTGATTGTCGTTCTCGGATCTCGATTTCCGACTTCGTAAAGAGAAAACGGAACGAGAGTTACAAACGGATTGTGTCCCGCCAGGATAAAGGAGGTGAAAAATAAAATGACTCCGATCCATGCATAGGTAAGAAATACGGTTTTTCGAGAAACTCCGTCTTCGGTCGCCGTGCGAAACAACCAAAGATATCCGAGATTGATTTTCGCTCCTGCAGCCTGTATCGCTTCCCAAACCGCGTCTCTGATTGCAATTGCAGATTTTTTAATTTTTTGCCAATTCATAATCCCGGATTCCTTCTATTATGCTTTTCGCTATCTTTACCTGCAAACTTTTGTTTTGCAAAAGTTTGGATTCTTTTTCATGAGAGAGATAGCCCATTTCCACGAGAACTGCAGGCATCAGGCTTCCTCTCAGGACTGAAAAATCGGCTTTTTTCACTCCCCTGGACAGGATTTGAGGCTGGAGTTTTTTTTTCATCTCCGATTCCAAGGATCGTGCTAAGATTCTGCTTCTTCTTTGAATGAGGGAGGACATCATTCCCGCCTGAATTTTTTTAATCGTAGAATTTCCTTTGGCTTTTAAGATCCGATTTTCCAAAAGAGCGGTCTCTCTGGCCGACTCAGTAGAAGGAGTTTGAGAAAGATAGTAGATCTCGAACCCGTTTATGTCCGGATTGATGGAAGAATTACAATGCAGACTGATAAACAACGAACTTCCTTTTTTTTTGAGTTCTCTGTTCGCGATTTCAGAACGACGCTCGAGTTCGATAAACGTATCATCCGGTCTTGTTAAAACTACGGTGATTTCCGGATAAACCTTCTCGAAAAATTTTTTGAGAATCTTCGCGACCTGCAACGCGATCTCCTTTTCACTGGCCCCGACGTCGGATGCGGTGCCGGGATCCTTTCCTCCGTGGCCAGCGTCGATGAGAATGGTTTTGATCCCGAGCTTTTCGGCTCCTGGCAATACTTCCAACTCCAACACGTTTTCCTTATATTCATAGCGAACGTCTTCGGACATCAGTTGAACAAACAAAGCCTCCGTAAGTTCCGGAGGAAGAAGAAAATCCTTTTCCTTATACAAAACCGGAACCGATATTTTTTCGATGGATTGGTTGAAAGTGTAAAACGAGGAGCCCACACGAAACCTAATTTCGCCGGAAGGATGTTTGATCGCTCCCACAAAGGTTGCAGGATTAAATGAGGATTTTAGAGAGGGAAATTCCCTTTGAATATCCTCAAAGCGCACATAACGTTCTGAGGATTGGGTGGGAATCGCGACCTTTGCCTGTAATTCCCATAGACCGGCAAAGAATAGAATCAGCCCCCAAAGATAGATTTGATTTTTTGCCAAACCGAACCTTTTTTCTTTTGATTGTCTTCTCTTCTGGTATCGTTGATATCGAACAGATTTCGTTTGCTCTTGTCGTATTGTTTGTTCGATTGCTGAGAACGATTTTGGTTTTGATTGCGTTGTTGCCCGTGCTGAGGTTGACGCTGCTTGTCCTTGTTTCCCTGATATTTATGCTGGGATTGATGATTGCCTTGTTTATTTTGTTTCGGCTCGGAAGATAAAACCGAATCCGCTTTTTGCAAAAAGAATTCCGCTTCTTGAATCGCAGCCGCAGGTTTTTTCTTGTGCCCGTCCCTTGGATGTGCATGTCCCACGTGAGCAGGAGCGCCGTGACGTTTGTCCCCCCCTCGTTTATCACGACCGTGCTGATGAGGAGCACCGCCGCGTTCCCGGTCGTGAGGACGTCGTCCGTTCTGTTTGAAATGGGTTTCTTTTTCCTTATCGTAGGAATCGCCGCCGATAAAAGCCTGAAATTCTCCCTTAGGAAATTGAATGTATTCTTCGTTAACTTCGAGAACTTCTATCTTTTGTTTCAGATACTTTTCTATCTTTTCGAGTTCCACGTAATCGGATTCGGAACAAAAGCCGATCGCCTTTCCTTTTCTTCCGGCTCTCGCAGTACGGCCGATTCTGTGAACGTAGTTTTCGGTGTCTTGAGGAAGATCGTAGTTATAAACGATGTCGATGTTCTCCACGTCGATCCCTCGAGAAGCAACGTCGGTCGCCACCATATAGCGGTACTTTCCGGATTTGAAATCCCTCAAAAGTCTGAGTCTCTTTTTCTGATCCAGCTCGGATGAAATTCCGGTAACCGGAACGGCAAATCTACGGAGGGTATGAACGATTTTGGGAATATTTGCTTTATAATTTGTGAATATGATTCCCTGTCCTTCGTCCTTTGAGTTCAGAATCAAATTGGTCATATAGGGAATTTTTTCCTCTCTTCCCAGGTGAACGATCTTTTGATCGATCCGTTCGGTGATGATCTTTTCGGGATTGATTTGGATCTCCACGGGTTCGTTGAGAAAACGATACGCGAGTCTCATCACTTCCACGGAAAGAGTCGCCGAAAAAAGCAATGTCTGTTTACGATTCTTACACTTGTGAAGAAGCCAACGAATGTCCTGGATAAAACCCATGTCCAACATACGATCCGCTTCATCGAGAACGAAAAATTCCACGTTGGAAATATCGATCGAACCGGACTTGATCATATCGATCAATCTTCCCGGAGTTGCTACGATGATTCCCTTCAACCCTTCCAAATCTTTATTCTGAGATTTATAATCCGTTCCCCCGATGATCGGAACCGCACGGATTCCCTCGGAATGTTTGAGGAGTTTTTTGGCTTCGTCCGAGATCTGCATCGTAAGTTCTCTCGTGGGTGCGAGAACTAATGCGGAAACCCCTGGAATGTCTTTGGTGAGAATCGTATGAATGACTGGAACAAGAAAGGCCACCGTTTTACCGGTCCCGGTCTGAGCAAGTCCAGTGATATCTTTTCCTTCCAATCCGTGAGGAATGGATTTTTCCTGGATCGGTGTTAATTCGGTGTAGCCGATTTCTTGAATGGCTGAAAGTAATTTCGGATGGATGGAAAGTTCTTCGAATTTCATGTGTGCTGCTTCTGAGCGATTAAGTGGAATGTATCACCGTAGCAGGTGAGGTCTGAGAGACGTGCAAAAAGACGGTGACTCAGGGTTTTTCCTCTCCAACCCCTATCTCGGGACGGGTGGTAGGACATCGGTTTCTTATACTCAGTTGTAAAACCGTATCCTTTCAACATTTTTTTCAAGGAGGCTGGGCTGTAATCCCAAAAATGGTCTTCCGGATGTGTACGAAACCATTCTTTCGGATTGGTCTGAAACGTCGGACCGTACAGAGAGGGCAAACCCAGAAACAAAAAGCCCCTGGACTTGACAAGACCGGTTAACTTTTCAAAAACAAAGTCCGCGTCCGGAAAGTGTTCCACCACAAAGAAGGCCGCAACCACATCGAAAGAACTTCCTTTCAGAACATTCTCCTCTAAAAAGGAAGCACGGAGAACATCCAGACCGAGAGTATTTCGAGAATACTCCACTTCTGCGGGGGAAATCTCCAAACCGCTGACTTGATAGCCCGCCTTCTTTGCCTCGTCCAAAAAGAATCCCGCAGCCGAACCCAATTCAAAAAGTGTGGAATGTTTCGGATCTTGAAAGCGACCCAATATTCCGAGTCTCTTTTGAGCGAGCTCTCGAAGAGAGGTTTCGTCTTCGTAATACGTCTTGTTGTATTGATTTTTATATTCTTCTAAAAAGTAAGAATCCTTGTATTCTCGTGTTTTGGCGGGTTTATAAAAACAAACCCCGGTTCGTTTGCAGATTTGATATTGTTCCGGATATTCCGGATGGGGAATGAGTTCGAGTTTGGGATACATTTCTTAGGATCTAGGGAAAACCAAAGCGAAAAGAAAGAAAATTCCTTTTTTCGAAACTGCTTGAAAAATGAAGGAAGCCTGTCTTTTTGGAAGGATCCTTCCAAAATTCTCAAAACAAATCCATATGAACATCCAAACTAAAATCGAATCCCTGGGATACAAACTCCCGCCGACGCCTCAAGCAATCGCCGCTTACATTCCCGCAAACCAAAGCGGGAATTTGGTTTTTACATCCGGTCAACTCCCCCTCAAAGACGGACAACTGATGCTTACCGGAAAATTGGGAGACGGCTTGTCCGTAAACGACGTAAAGGAGGCGACGATCCAGGCGAGCTTAAATGCGATCGCGGCCGCTTCCGCGATCTGCGGCGGACCGGACAAAATCGTAAAGATCGTTAAAATCGGAGTTTTTGTCGCCTGCAATCCGAACTTTACGGAACATCATCTTGTCGCGAATCACGGAAGTAGTTTTCTTCTTTCAGTTTTCGGAGAGGCGGGACGTCATGCGCGCTTTGCCGTAGGAACCCCTTCTCTTCCGCTCGGAGCTCCGGTGGAAATCGAAGCTATTTTTCAGGTAGCAGATGTTTCGTAATCTCTGGAGAGACATTCAATGGAGTATCCATTCGCTGCCTCTTCTTTTGCAGGAATGGTTAAAGTTCTATTTTTCCTTTACCGGAAGATTCGCCGAATTTTGGAAAGAGAAATCGGCAACCGAAAAGATTCTTTTTGTCGCGGTGACTCTTCAACTTTTTTTCAGTCTTTCGACCTGGATCGAATATACGATCAATCTCGGAGGAGAAGAAACCGAAGGGCTCCGTGTTTCGTCTAACTTTTATTTTATCTTTTTGTCCGCCGGAGTTTTTTTCTTCGGATCGTTCTGGCGTTCTCATTGGCTCGGCTCTCTTCTTTTAAGCGCTCAATTTCTTCTCGGCTTAGGTTTGTTAGTCGGAATCTTTTTTCCGGAATCTTTTTTTGTGAATTTTTTGAGGGAAGAAGATTATATCTTCAGTTGGAAATTCTACGCTTTTCTGGGTGCTTGGGGATTTACTTCCTTACTTTCCCTGAATCAGTTTTTTCAAAACGACTGAGTGCCGGAGTGGGAAATCTCCTGTAAAAAAATCGGGGAGTTCCCACAAGTTTCGGACGATTCTTGCGATGCAACGATCGGAAGAGAGCGCATCGCGTTATCAGCAGAGGATCGACCCCAAAACGCGATTCGTAAAAAGTATTCTGCTAAGTTCAATTTTGATCCGTACTGCGGGGAACCGAAAACGAGGAGTTCCTACTTTTTCGAACAGCCATCCTATCTCTAAAACACCGCCTTTGTTACCAATGATTCCCGACAAAATATTGCAATGAAATCCCGATTCAAACCGACAAATCCTTCCTCTTAGAATAAAATCGGATCAATTCTCGGTAGAATTTTTCAAAACGTAAGAGTTCCCACATTTTCGGTTCGTCTTTCAATCCATTGCGAACGTCTGTCTCGTGCCTCACAACAATCGCTTTGAAATTATACTCGAACCGGATTGAAAGTTCCTTTCAGAATAGAATGTAGGAACTCCAATCTCCGGCGATTTTGAATCAGGGGAGTTCCTACAAATCTCAAAGATCTCAGAGCAAAACTCCCAAAGAATTCGAACCCAGAGCCGAACCCTATGAAATTATGACTGACTGGTGTGATCGTCGAAGATTCGATCCATGCCTTTCAATTTTATACAAACATTTTAGGTTTCTAGCAAAAACCCTACATTCCCGAAGCAATGATCGCAATCGTCGTATCACCCAAAGACTCAAACGGAGCCGGCATCCTTTTAAAAAAAGACACTTATCGTCAAAACATTTCAGGAAGGAATTTACGAGGCAAACCTACCCATCATCGTATTCGGAATGGACGATATTCACAAAGGATACGATCGGTTAAAAAGCCTCGGCCTTATTTTTAGATCGGAGCCGACAATGGTGGAAACGGGAATCGAAACTCTTTTGGAAGATACATGCGAGAACCTAATTCAAATATTTCAGGTAGTCTAAATTTCGAAAATAAAATCGAAAAGTTGTTTTATCACGTCATCTGTCACTGGCTGGAATTATTGTCTTTTTTTAAAGAAGAGCACGCGGCAAACAGAATCAAAATCAACAAAAATCGAATCTTTCATCTCACCTTCTTTTATCTGAAACAAACCGTCTAAAATAATCTATAAAAATCAACAACTGTGGAGAATTCGAATTTCATCCGCATCCGCTTTTAGAATTCAGGTTGATCCGTTCTCAAAAAAAGAATTTCGGAACGATATTTCGTCGAAAATCCATAAATGATTTCATAATCGTTTCGATCAAATCGCCGCAAAGAATCCAAATTCCCAGGAACCGAATCAACGCGGCAGGGTCCAAAAAACAAAACGGATTCGGAGAACCGAATATGATTCGCAAAAATATTTTCAAACTGAAACTTGTGATCCTCTGCGTTTTCTGGATCACTCAATGTTCTCTTTCCGGTTCGGATACGGACACATCCAAATTCCTAGATGGGGACATCATCTTTCAAGAAACAAAAAGCGAACAAGGCAAGGCGATACAAATTGCCACAAAATCCCGTTATACCCACGTGGGTGTTCTATTTAGAATCAAAGGAAAATTCAAAGTAATCGAAGCTGTCGAACCCGTAAGAATCACAAATTTTGAAACTTTTATAAAACGGGGAAAAAACAAACACTTCGTGGTAAAACGAATCAAGAACAGGGATAATCTATTGAATCCGAAAAAAATATCGGAGATGAGACAATACGGATTTTCTTTGATCGGACGTCACTACGATCCTTATTTCGAATGGAAAGACGATCGAATTTATTGCACGGAACTTGTCTGGAAGATGTATCAAAAAATTCTCTCTATCGAATTGAGCCCTTTGACAAAACTGAAAGACTTCGACCTCGACGATCCTCTCGTCCAAACTCTGATGAAAAAAAGATATGGAAATAAAATTCCGTTGAATGAGAATGTGATCTCTCCTTCGGACCTGTTTGATTCCGATCAACTGACGACTATCCTGGAAAAAAACTGAGTAAATCTTAGTTCTTCTTCAAAAAAAGAATTCTTCTTGAACGAGTTTTCTAAGTCCGATCAGTGGATGCAGAGGAATGATATGAAGACGTATATAGCGATGTTGCGAGGAATCAACGTAAGCGGTCAGAAAAAGATTCTGATGAAAGATCTTTCCGCACTTTTCGAGTCTCTGGAATTTACAAACGTCAAAACTTATATCCAGAGCGGAAACGTTTTGTTTCAGAGCAAAAATAAGAACGTAAACGAACTGATTCTTTCCATCGAGAAAAAAATCGTGGATACATTCGGATTCGAAGTTGTTGTATTGATCCGAACCAAGGAAGAATTGGGAACCGTGATCCGATCCAATCCGTTTTCAAAAAAAGATTCGAGCAGAATCTACGTTTCTTTTTTAAACAAAGTAAAAAAAAATCCGGATCTCACCGAAATAGAAAGAGTGAAAATCAAAGGAGAAGAATTGATCGTTCAGGGCAAGGAGATTTATTTCTTTTCTCCGAAGGGTTACGGGACCACGAAATTATCGAACAATTTTTTAGAAAAGAAACTCGAAGTTTCTGCCACCACAAGAAATTGGAAAACGGTGGTTGCGTTATTCGCACTGACAGAGGAACAAAATCAAAAATAGGTCGATTGCAGGATTTGTAATAGTTAGAACTTGATCTTACACTCCTTAAAATAAATAAGGAGAAAAAAGATGACAACGGCACAAAAAATAATCAAGAACAAGGTAGGTCTTTTGAAGTTAGCAGAGACCTTAGGGAACGTCTCAAAGGCGTGTAACGTTATGGGCTATTCACGGGATAGTTTCTATCGTTTTCAAGAGTTATATGAGAAAGGAGGCGAACTCGCTCTCCAGGATCTGAGTAGACGTAAACCGAATCCTAAAAATCGTATCGAACCTGAAAAAGAAGAAGCGGTAAAAAAAATGGCGATCGACTTTCCTGCTTACGGTCAACAGAGAGCATCGAATGAATTGAAAAAACAAGGAATCATAGTAGCACCTGCGACCGTTCGTAGTGTATGGGTTCGTCACGATCTGGAGACCTTTCAAAAAAGACTGAAGGCTTTAGAGGCGTTCATGGCTCAAGGGAATTCTCCCGTATTAACCGAATCACAAGTGCAGGCATTAGAAAGAAGAAAATTAGAAAAGCAAGTTGAAGGTGAGATAGAAACAGAACACCCAGGATACTTGGGATGTCAGGATACGTATTACGTGGGCACAATCAAAGGCGTAGGAAGGATTTACCAACAGACCTTTATCGATTCCTATTCTAAAGTGGCGATGGCAAAACTTTACGATAGAAAAAATGCTTTAGTAGCAGCCGATATGTTAAACGACAAAGTGATTCCTTGGTTCGAAGAAGAAGGCCTTCGCTTGTTGAGAATTTTAACGGATAGAGGGACCGAGTATTGCGGAAATAGAGAACACCATGAATTTCAGTTGTTCCTTGCTTTGGAAGATATAGACCATTCAAAAACAAAAGCAAGGCATCCTCAATCTAATGGAATTTGTGAAAGATTTCACCGAACCATTCAAGACGAATTTTATGCCATTGCTTTCAGGAAAAAGGTATACAGCTCGATTGAAGATTTGCAAAAAGATTTGGATCACTGGATCGATTCTTATAATAACGAAAGAACACATCAAGGCAAGTATTGTTTTGGTAAAACCCCATTCCAGACTTTTCTTGACACGAAGGAGTTAGCTAAGAATAAGTATCTCGACAACTTACAATTTTCGTAATCAACAGGAACACGGAGTGTCAGATCTTATTTTGGCTATTACATATTATTCAATGCAGAGACGTTTTTATATAGAGATTGCAAATGATGGTTAGACATATCTAATATTGGCTCATACATAAAGCTATTAATATGAATATTTTCTGGAGTCATTAGATTCACTTGTTCCAATATTTGGGTGATAGTGTATTCAGTTGGAAATTTATTTTTGAATTTCACTAATAGCTCATTAGATTGGTTCTTTTTTATATCTTTCCAAAATGAATTGTCGTCTATCTTTGTTACCATGTAAATTTCAGCTTTTAACCTAATGGCGATCGAAAGTGCTACTTTATACTCCAAATTCAATTTTTCATTTGAATTTCTAAGTATTTCGTCCGCGACTTCAAATATAAGTTCAGTAACTTTTTTTGTTGGATCATCCAAAGTTAATTTAGATTGATCTTTGAGAACCCTCTTAAAAGTATCTTCAAGTTCCTTTACTAGAAATGCCTCAGTATCCGGCTTAAAATGCAATAAAGAGGTTAGCTTACCAAAAATATATTCGTCTCCGGAGAACTCTGCCAAATTACGAACAAATGGAATTGAAGAAATTAACATTGTTTTGTCGGTATTTAATTTTGTTTTCCAATGCGCAAAGGGGTTATTCTGATAATGCTCTACATAAATTCGTATCTCGGCTTCATCTTTATCAGTATTCAGCTTATTTTCTCTAAGCATGTCTAGTCGACTTGAAACTGTTCTAAAAAAATCATAATTATGAGACAATAGTATTTGGTAAAAATAGTCGTATCCTGCAATATCCTTTAAATATTCAATGATTGCATATTTATTCTTGTAATCAAAAGAATCTGCAATATCATCGATTATAAATAAGGTTTTTATCTTTCCGGTTTTTCGAGCCTCGACTTCAAATATAATATTTAGCAAATACAAAGCTCTTCTCTCACCTGTACTCAATACCTTCATTAAGTCGTTTTCATTTACGACTTTTGTTGATGCTGATCCTACAAACTCAAATTGCACGACAGGCGCAAAAGATTTCAAAATCACTTGATCTTGGTTACCGACTGATAGCTTAAAAGGAACTGAAAATCTTAGATTAAAAATATCTATAACTTCAGACCATAGCGTGCTTTCACTTCGAGCTTGATCTATAATAGTTTCGATTTGGCTCTTTCCTGTTTCATACTCTTCAATAAGTATGCGAAAGGGATCTTTATGCGATTTAAAATATGATATCCATAATTTTTCTTTAAACGCTTCAAGATCTGATAGCTCAGGCAGTATTTCAATATGAGATTGAAGATAATCACGAAATTCTCTTAATTCCTCGTTTGCTACGATTTTCTTATCTAATTCATTAAAGATTTTCAACAAGTCGGAATTATTTAGAATTTCTTTCTTCTCGTTTTCTATAATTTCTTCCAAATGTTTTTCAGTTTTAATTTCGCTTCTTTCTTCTTTAGAGATAAAATTCACAGTATGGTTTGCCTTAAAGAAGCCATTCTCTTTTAAATTCTTAGCGATCGTCGATGCGTTTGTATGATTAAAAACACCGATCTTGAAGTATTTTGATTTACTCAGAAGTTCATCGTATTTAAGAATATAGTCTTTTAATTTTTCTTTTATATCTGGTGTCTGTAGCAATTTATCCGTTTTTTCGGAAAAGATTTTTTTATATTCTATATTTATAAATTCAGGCTCACGGCCATCTAACACCTCACCTTTAATTCTTGCGATTGCTCTAAAAAAATCGTTATCTAGTTTCGTGATAGCTTTAATTATTAATTCTTCAATACCGCTTTTAAGCCCTGAAAGTGGCTTTAATAAATTTATGAGTTCAGTCTTCTTTTGCTCTAGACTAATATTAATATTTTCATACTGCGTCCTCAATTGAGCATTTACTAAAAGAGTTGAGACTTTATTCGATCGGTAAGACTCATTATACGGCTCAATAACAAATATATTTTCGGGTAATAGATCTTTACCGTTTTCATCTTTGATATTTCTTTTGGTTATTTCTTCTGGAAAAATAATATCTTTTGAATCCTGCTTATTTGATAAGTCTATAAATGTTTTGGCAAAAGATGTTTTCATTACTCCATTTGGTGAGTATATCGCGAACGTATTTCTATTTTCAAAATTAAATTCGTAATTTAATTTTTTAATTCCATAACAATTTTCTAATTCAATGGTTAGTTTCTTCATAATTATTATCTCGCTATTTTTTAGAAATTATAGATCATAGAGAAGAATATTCTAAAAAACACAGTAAATTTAATTTAAGATATTTTGCCTGAGACCCCGGACAAAATTATTTGGATTTTGCATTTTGAAAGGATTTTTTTGGAGATTATTTGAATAAATAAGACATAATAACCTTAAATTTCTTTTCCCTCAATTCTTTCTTTTAATTTTAAATCGTATTTGTAAAATACGCTGAAACAGGATATTAAAATGTGATAGGGAAGATCTACCCCTATATTTTCGATTAAGTATTCAATTAGGGCTTATTATTTTCTGTATTTCTTCAACTACTTTGTAAACATGCGTTCCCGGATTTTCCGGCCAACGTGCGCTTGCTGTATTTTTATCCAATTCTTTGGATCTCCTTACCGCTTCATTAATAGAATCTTTAAAGTGTTCAATTGCTAAATTCGATTTATTATAGGAACCACCCATTTTAGATCTAAGCAATATTTCAATATCTTGACTATTTACTGTTTGTTTAAGGGTTTCGAAATGGAGATATAACCAAATTTCAAAGCAGGGATTACTGACGGCCAAAGATGTATTTTTCATTTTAAGCGCTTCGCTACAAACTTCTGAAATTTGCTCATTTGGCCATCGATCAACATCAATCATTAACCATAGTTGATCGCTCGCTTCCAATTTATGGGAATTTTTATATTCACGTAACCTTTCTAAAATATGCTTTGGTGCCGAATAACCATCCTTAGTCTCTAATACAATTACTTGTAATCTTGAACTATGAAATATTTCGGAATTAAAATATTGCTTTTCAGTCTTTTGGCCTTCACAGGCGATTATAATTAAGTTCGCATCTCTAAGTGGTAGAACTTCTCTCTTTAAAGGTCTTTTTTTTCTAGAAGTTAAAGCCATTTTTACGTTATCAGAATGTATTTTTTATAATTGGAATAGCACCAAATCTGCCATTTAGATATCCATTTTCAAAATTTAATCCTTCGCTAACATTATATTCAGCTAAACTAGACAAATGACTGGCTCCAGCTTTATCTTTTTCCATAAATAATATTTCATCTCGACGCAATAAACTGCGATCAAGTAAATTAGTATCATGTGAGGTGACGATAAACTGATCTGTAGCTTTTTTTTCTGAAACTCTTTCAAGACATGATTGAATAAAAAGTCTTGATAAATGAGTATGAAGACTTCTATCAAGTTCGTCAATGATGACCACCCTAGATTCATCTCCCATATCTACAAACATAGGTGCCAAATCCATTAACCTTTGAGTTCCGTCAGATTCTTCCTTAATGTCAAAAAGAACTGCTTCACCGTCCGTCCTTGTATGCTCAGTTTTTAATTTGAGGAAAGTTAGAGAGTTGTCTTTTTCATTCTTTGATATTGCCACTTTCGAATCGGGCGTACCAATGGATATATACTGCGATGATTTAGAATTTACATCGTCCATAATTTTCGATCTAAATTGTGATGGAAGTCCAGATAGGTGCTTATCTGGATCAAATACTTCTGCTTCACATTGAATTTTATTAATTCCTGTATCAGCGACCTGAAGGAATTTAGATAAATACTCTATAAATTTTTTATCTTTAAAAGCTCGAAATGCTAAAGTTCGATATTGCGATTCCGGGCCAATGATTATTAATTTTTCGCGTATCCATTCGAAAATAGGTTTAAATAATTTGATATTTTTATCATTACCTTCTGTTAAAAATAGTTGATTTGGTCTTGTGCCTTTCGCTACATATTTAATAAATTCAGCACTTTCAACGTCAGAAATTAACCTTTGACCCGCTTCAACTTCAACAATCGCCTCATCTCCTTTTGTAATTCTTTCAAATATTTTTGATTCTTGCGAAGTATAATATCCAAATAACCATTCTTCTAAAATTATTTTAGAATTTAACAAAAACCCATAAGTATACACTACATTATTGTGTTTGAATATTATTTCAAATTTAGTTGGACTTTTCTCGGTAATTGGGTCAAGTTTGTGTGGAGTAATTTGAATATTTTGATCAGCAGGGGTTCCTTGTAAGATGATTTTTCTAAGAAATCGAAAAGCCCTAACTAAGTTTGTTTTACCGCTCGCATTTGCCCCGTATATAATTACTAAAGGAAGAGCTTCTGTAGATTTTCCCTCCACACTTTGAATAATATGATCCTTCATTGATCGGCTTTTTGCTGGAATCATTGAGAGTACCACGTCATCTTTAAATGAACTAAAATTAGTAACCGTAAATTGTAGTAACATAAAATTTAGACCACTTTATACTACTTAGCGTGTTAAATTGCAAGTAATAATTTATATTATTGATTAACTCGAATTTAATGTGCTTTTTGCTTTTCTAAGTAATTTTGGCGAAATATTATAAATTTAAGGAATAAAACAACTTTCACATCAAATTCTTTAAGTTTTTTTCCGTAAAATTTGCAGGGTGGAGAGTTTCCGATGTCTTTCAAAAGCCTACTTAAAATACATATATCGAGTTTATATTTTGAATCTGATTCTTAATGGCAGGCGATAAGTAAAATTTACTTGTTTATTTTTAAACTAATTAACTTATCAAATATTTGCTTAACTTCCGATAATGTATGTTCTGTCGCATTCGGATTATGTCTCATCTTGGGAGTACCCATTCATCCTTTACAAGTCGTACTCAATACATGCTTTACAAATTGAAACTGAAATATGTAACTCACGTTCAATGAATTGGAACAGATTTATTTACGTTCTGTTAAAATCATTCGAAAACTATGCCATCAATAACTTTCATTATCCTATTTGTTTCATTGAGAGCAACGATGATTTTTTGGTAATGGATTATATCTTCATAATTCAGCTCCCTATCTTTTCTATCTTTCAACCATTTTTGTGCTGGCTGATAACCGCCAATAATAAATTGCCATGCCACTGCTGGAACGCCAGAAAAGTATTGCGTTTCATTAATGTAGATATTCCCATTTTCATATTTTATTTTATCGATAATATTCATTCCAGAAATGGGATAGGACGTTTTATAAGAATTAAGCACATTTGACTCTAACAAATGAATCTTCCTCAATTCCTCTCCTAATTTTACCAATTTCCAGAATATTTTTCTATCTTTTGGATAGGGCACTCTAGGAAAATCTATTTTTAAAAATTCTTTATATACTTCTCTGTATGTCGGTGAATGTAATACTGCATAGATATAATCCAAAATATCAATTGGTGCAAAAGAATTGCTTATATTTTCTTTTTCTTCTGTGAAGGTTAATTTTAATTTACTCGCCATTTTCTTTACAATTTCCAATTTTAAATTTGGTTTTCTCTTTTCCATTTTGGATAATTCTGGATTTTCGAAATCTGCGTAAAGATAGAGAGGAAATATGGATGAAATGCCTTTATAGCTGAAATGGTACCGATTATCTATTATCGAAGAGCTTACCTGCACATTAGACCAGTAGTCTTCTGTGCTCTGCCTTCCAACGACTATACCTAAATTTTCACCTCTAAGAAAATTCCTCATTATTTTCTCTCTAGCTCTTTCCAAAATGTTCGTATCGTAATAGATGTATTTTTCATCAAAAGGTCGATACGAAATATTTTGAACAAACTTTCTATCGGCTTCAATATTATAAAACTCAGTTACACACTTTATTAGCTCATCAACCGAGTCTTTTATTAGGACAGCATCTTTAGAAGTTACAACACCGACAGTATTTTGAGAAAACAATTCATTTATCTTGAATCCCATCTCATATACTTTTTGCTTTTCAAAATTTTTTCTTACGAAATAATAATCTGGCGCAATATTTGGTAATTCTCCGTATTTTATATTTTTAATAGTTTTAGTATTTAGAAATTTATATTTATCCTCTCGCTTCCCATATAGATCAAAATGAAATACCTTACCTAATTCATCTTTTTTTTTCTTTCCAGTCTTTATGAAAAAATTAATAGAAACGCCTTGTTGTATATCGAAAACATTTTCATCTACACTTCCGTCTGGCGAAGTTTCTTTCTTTTTACTATTTCCATGTAGATCTAAGGTATAAATTTTATCATAAGTTTTTAGTAAGTTCCAACGCATTCCTCTAAAAGTTGGATTATCTAAAAAACCGTGAGGGTTAATAAATGCCAATATACCGCTTCCATTTTTTTCAATAAAATGTTGTCCATAACGAATAAATTTTACATAATCATCATTTATCCATTTTGGATTTTTTTCACTTAACTTTTCCTTACCACCAGGTTCTTTTTTATAGTCATCCATCAAATTCATAATCCATTCGCTTTTGTTTGCACTTTCACCTGAGTACGGAGGATTCCCCATTATAACCATGACAGGCGTATCTCGCTTAACATCATTTGCTTGCTGAGCTTCTTCACTCAGCCATCGAGCTAATGAAAACAAAGTACCATCGTCTTCTCGGTATTCCTCTAAAGAGTTGGTCAGATAGATTTTTAGTCGCTGGTTTTTTGTTGATTTAAAGCTTGTGTCTTGTAACAACATATCTATTTTCAAATGGGCCATTGCATATGATGCCATTAGTAATTCAAATCCATGCAATCGCGGTAAAAGATGTTTTTCTACATAATTACTCCAAATACCTTCCTGGCCTTGAAACCTTTGATACACTTGACGAATAAGTTCTGCGATGAATGTTCCAGTTCCCGTTGCTGGATCTAGAATTTGTACACGATGGACTTTTTTCCTAATTGCCTTTTTCTCTCCTGGATGTTTCACATCTATGTCTGTCATTACACTATCAGCTATTCCTTCAATAATTCCGAATTCTACTTTGAGTATGTCGTCAACTGCTCGAACAATAAAATTTACAACCGGACTTGGAGTATACCAAACTCCCCTTTCTTTGCGAAGCACAGGGTCATACTCCGTTAAAAATGTCTCATAGAAATGAATGATAGGGTCCTGTGTCTGCGTCGCCTTCCCGAAATCTTTTAATAATGACGCAACATCGGCGAATCTAAAAATCTCCGCTAATGATTCGACAATCCATTTTATTCGGTCATCGATGTCTGGACCTGCAATGTAACTAAATAAACTTCTTAGAAATGGATTTGATTTTGGGATTAATTCTGCTGCCTCCTGACGAGAAAAAGTATCCAAAGTCTTATCATGAAACCTAGCAGCAAACATTCCGTACGCGATTGTTTGGGCGTAAATATCAGCAAATTCTTTCGGTTTAATATCATGAATGAGAATTTTCTGAAAAGCGTCAATTTGATCTCTTAAAGAACTGCTTTCGTCTTTTTTGATATCGGAAACTAGGGCTGATTCAATAATACTTTCTAACATTCTTGCTTTCTTCGCCATCATAGCGGCCAAAGTCGAAGATGATTTTATTGTTTGTCCCTTATAGATACAAAAATCTCTAATGAGATCTTTGAAAGCTGTAAAATGTTCTTGTATAGGAACGATTTTTCCGCTCTTTATTTCCGCAATGCTAATCTTTGTTTTAAATTCACCATTTACATAAAGATGAAAAGATAAATAATCTGTAATAATTAAATTTTGAAGCGATGATTTATATCTATCGAATTGTTCCTTGTGCGATTTACTTTCTAAGTCCACTCCAATATCTTTCGCTTCTATATAACCAATTGGAATATCACGTTTTGTTATAATATAATCGGGTGCCCCACATTCGATTCGAGCAGGTTCATTTGTAACTACAACGTCTGGTTCGATTGCACTAATTAAAGTTTGTAAATCGCCGCGATATGAGTGTTCTCTAGCATTTCCAGTTTTATATAATTTATTTATTTTTTCCAAATATAGATTAATAGGCATCCGCAATCCTTCAATTTTGTTTAATTTGATTATATTTTAACATTATGGTAAATTGCAATATATTAGAGGTCGGTTTTAGACATTCTTTCTAAAAACTTATTTGAAGCGTCCCGTTGAACCACTTCCGATAACATGTAATTCTGTCCCAAGCTGGCACTTACCCTCTTGTATGTTCTAATTTTCAGGAAAACGAACGAATTCCAGATAACGAAGCCGCAATCTAATAGGTATGACGCCTGATTATCCTCTACTTTGAAGTTATGAAATGCTCCAAGCTTACGTTTCTTTTTATCTTCTCTTATTCGAGATCAAAATCATTTTGCAAAACGAACAAAATTGCGGGGACTTTACAAAAAACTTAGGAAATCGAATGGTATATTAGATATATATTATCTTAGATCCAATAGGGCTTTAATTATATCTTCTCCTTTTTTTGAATTTCTTCAATTTTTAAAATTGCCTTCTCTGAATCAGATGAGACTACAGAACTAATCAAAAGATATTTTCTTTCTGGATCCTCTTCGATCTGAACCCAAGTTTGGATAGTATTTCCTTTCCTGAATCCACCGCCTCCTTGCTTCCATTCAGAATAGGAAATAAATTCGTTATCATTCTTTTTACCTGAATTTTCTGATTTTGAAACCATCACACTTGAAATCGTTATTTGGAAAGCATCTGAGTTTTCAAATAGCACAGAAATTTTAGGTTGTTTCCAAGACGAAATTGCACTATTAAAGGCTAGAATTTTGTTACGATTTCAACAAGATCTTTCTGCCACTCCATGACAGAATTAATATCTTTGTACGCTTGCGGTTCAATTTGATCAGTAAAAATTTTTACTGGAACTCCTTTGGTCCCAATAATTTCGTGAATAGGCATTTGACCAGATTACTTGCAATTTATGGTTTCGCAATTAAAATTAAAAAATGTAAAAATGACTTTAAAGAAAAGGTTGTAAGAAAGAAGGGCGGCAAAAAATTTTTAATCCACGCCCTGGCGAAATTCTAAAGGACGTCCTGGAAGAAATGGAAATCTCCGCGCCACTTGGAGTTATTATGCAGTTCGATTCGTTTTGGCTGAACTTCAGAACGAGTACGATCTTCGCAAAATCGAACATGATCGCAAAAAAGTATTAAATTTGATTAGAACCTACAAAGAAGTAGCATGAAAAATGAATTAGAAATGATTATGCTATATAAAGGAAATCTAAAATATCTTATAGATTCTCTCCCTCTCGTTAAGAATGAAATCGATGAAGTAATTGTTAATCTTGAGCAAACTAAGGCAAAGCTTCTATAATTCGAAGCCGCAAACCTCCGTAACGCAAATTAATAATTTGATCCCAAGAATGGGCACTCTCAAATGAATAAACGTTCCTTTTGAGGCATGATAATCATTATGGGAAGTAAAACGACATATCATCATTCCTATATTAATGAATCCAACTCCCGAAAAAATGCTTCTTATGAATTAACTGCCCTACCCCGAGTTTCAAAATATATGCTTGAATAACGGCTTTTATGTGACATAATTTTCTTAATGGCACATAATATAATTCATGAAAAAACAAATACGGTAGAAACGAATTCAAGATTTGGACGTTTCCTTTTACATCGATGGGATAACTCAAAGACAAAAGAAGATTTAGTAAAAGTAAAAGAATTTGGAAAAACCATTTATCGCGAAGCAGGATATTCGGATTACGAAACAAGTGATCTAGATGAATGGTCGAAATGGTTCTATGTTACTTATGACGGAGAATTGCAAGCGGCTACCCGGATAGTTATAAAAACAAATGATAATTTAATCCCTTTAGAAATTGCCCTACGTCATCCGTCACAAAAAAATTATAAAGTAAATAAAACCGGGATCGCTGATTGGAATTCAGTAACTTTTAAACAAACAATTTTAGGTGCTTTCGCGTTTCGTATCGCTGCAAAAGCCGTAGCGGGCTATTGCTTATATAAAAAGATCAATTTGGTTTATGGGATGATAAACCCAAAATGGACCGGATTACAAAGGGTTTATTATGAAAAAGGGGCAATAAACTCACAAGAATTCCCTGATTTAGTATATTTCCCTGGTTGTGAATTAAATGGAGAAATAGCACTATTTCAATTGATTGAAATTGGAGAAAAAGCTTTACAAAAGCTCGCGTCAAATTTGTAGTATTTTGCTGTAAACAGACATGAATATTTCAAATTATCTTTGTATTGTTATTTCTTTGTATATTTTCACTTTGGGGATATTTGTTTATCTTTTGCCAGATCGCAAAAAGGTAAAAACAAACTTTTCAATCCTTTGCATGTTGATTGCTATTTGGGTAATTTCATTTACCTTGAGGCAATTTGTAAAATCTGAATATCGTCACTTGGCCTTTGATTGGATGCTAATACCTACAATATTTTTTCCAATTCTCCTGGACCGAATTGTAACATTAATTTCTAACCCAAATAACAAAATTTCTAAAGTTAAATTCGCAACACTCTTGACGCTATCATCATATTTTTCGATAGCGGCTTTCAATTGTTCCTACAGTATAATAATCGACACCGATAATTTTACCTACACATCAACAATCCATTATCATTTCTTAATATTATACCAAATATCTTATTCTTGTTTTTGTGCTTATAAGCTAAAAAATTATACAAATACTTTTCGTGGAAATCAAAAAGTACAATTTAAGCTAATGTCTCTTGGGGTAATTATCATATTGATATTTGCTGTAACCTTTATTTACATTTTACCCTTAATGGGAATTTTCCAATCTTACTTAGCGACAATCGGCGCAATAATCGCGCTTTCGCTATGGTCAGTAGCAATTCTACAGCATAATGCTTTTGAGTTAAAATCAGACATATTGTCGGGGAAATATGTGCCACTTTTAAAAAGAATTACTCTATATCCATTTTTAGGAATATTTTTCATCCTTGATCCTAAAGAATTCCAAATACTAAGCCATGAATTTAAGTCAAACACCGTATCGGACTTTCTTTCAAGTGACTTGATTTTAAAATCAACAACTAATTTGAATACAAACAAAAGAGCCGAAGTCCTAGCACGTAAATATAATAATTACCTTAAATGATTTACTCTAATTTCCTTCTCTCTTTTTAAGAATGCGCAAAACATAATTATCTATAAAAGTTCTTTCTCGCTTAGGAAGATTCAAATAAATATCTATGGTTTTACTAGAGCCTTGTAATTTTTCAATACGCTTATTACGTTCATCGATTCCTTCCAATTTTAATTTTGCTAACTCTAATTCTTTCCTTGCATCGATTTTTTCGGGTCCAATTTTTGAAGCGATCCATTCTTTTCGAAATCCATAAATGAATTCAATTAAAGTCAATGTTTGGTCCATGATATCGGATTCATTATTTTCCATCTTACTCAAAGCACTTTGAGATAAATAGATTGAATCACCAAATTCTTCCTGTGATAGAATCTTTTTTTCATTAGCCTTGAACCTGACAAACCTCAATCGTCCGCCTGGCGTATCCAGATCAAATTCTATTTTTTTCATTTAATTATATCTTGAATCATTTTTTTATTGTCAAAATATATGAATTATTCATAATCATAAATGTAGGCAAAAAGGGCATATTTCACGACCTGAATAATAAAATTCAATAGTCGGAAAGTGCAATCTAAATCTGAAATGCCGCGAACCGCTACATGTAGCATCCGAGGATTAATTATGGTAAATCGAAATACGTATACTCTATTTGAATACGAATGGGATATTGAACAATTCCTAACCAACGGAACTTCTCCTCAAAACCAGCATGAATCGATAGTAGAACTAAGGGATTCGGTTCCAAACGTATCAAGAATGATACGACTTTAGGATATTCAGGTTTTTGCAAATGACTAGATATAGGCTCGAATCATTGAAGATGAGTATGCGTTTATTTGATAAAACCGACCTCGATGGGAAATTACGAAGTGATTCAGAAATGATAGATATTCTCATCACAAGATGTGCGCTTCACGAGTATTATCTCGAAGAACAGAAATCACTAGAGAAGTATCATGATTGGTTAGACAACCAAGGTCTCGAAGAATGGGCGTATGACTGAGAAGTTCTCAAAGAACAATGCCTGAAAACATTTCAAGCTCAGTAGATGGTTCAAAACCTGATCCTATTCGAAGACTAACGAAGGATGAATTGATAGAAGCGTGTATCAAAATTGCAAGGATGAAAAAACCAATTGCGGAGATCGCTCGAATTGTAAAGCCGCTCGGGATCCCCTACTACACTGTTTTTCATGTATTTATGGGAAAATCGAACCATCCTGCTATCTTAGAGATTCTTACCGGACTCGGGATTCCGCACGGAAGAAAACCTATTCGTGAATTTCGAGAAAAGAAATTTAAAAATGATTAAATTTTCTTTATCCAGATATTTCAAACAAAAGACGAGCGGGCTCTGCTTTCTCATTCCTTTATTTGAATTCTCAACTTTGAACAGCCTATTTATATCGACCTTTTGATACCTTCACAGAAATAGGAAATAAATAAATTTTCGATTTAACCTAGTTATATGAAACTAATGACCTCGGTTGACAGGTATAGTATAATATTCAAGTTCAGGAGTGAATATGGCAACCGAATCTCAGAGATGTATTCAAAAAAAAATTAAAGTTCTAAATTATGCTAAAGACTTGCATAACGTTTCCAAAGCCTGTAGATATTTTGGAATTTCAAGAGAAACCTTTTATCAGTGGAAAAAAGCATTTGATAAATATGGAGAAGAAGGCCTGATCAATAAGAAGCCAGGATTTCGTCCAGGTACTTGCCCATGGCGAACCAGCAAGGACATAGAAGACAAAATCTTGCATCTACGTACAACCTATCATTTTGGCCCGCAAAGAATCTCATGGCACTTGGAACGTTATCTTGCCATAAAAATTACCGCTGCTGCCGTATATTATGTTTTAAAACGAAATAGGATGAATAAACTACCTGAAAATCAAAGAAAACGTTCCATTCCTTCATCATTTATTCGGTATGAAAAAAAGGTTCCAGGACATCACGTTCAAATCGACGTGAAATTCTTATTTTTTTATAATCAACAAGGTAAAAGATTTCAATATACCGCCATTGACGATGCATCTCGAATACGTGCTTTAAAAATATATCAAAAACATACTCAGCAGTCCGCTATTGACTTCGTTAGTTACGTTATCAATAAATTTCCATTTCGAATTCATACAATTCGAACTGATAATGGCCATGAGTTTCAAGCGAAATTTCACTGGCATATCGAAGATCAGGGAATCCATCATACATATATTAAGCCTGGCACACCGAGATTAAATGGAAAGGTTGAGCGTTCTCATCTTACTGATAAATCCGAATTTTATCAACTTCTTGAATATAAGAATGATGTTGATTTAGATAAAAAGTTATCAGAATGGGAAAATTATTATAATATGTACCGACCTCATGGAGGACTTTTAGGGAAAACGCCTTACGAAGTTCTTAAAATTAAATTGCAATCTCAACCAAAGGTAAAAAATGTTAAGCGAGGTCATTAGTAGCACATTTATTCTTTTGAATATATCGAAGGAATATATTTATTCTCTTCTTTATCGCACTCGCGGAGCCTCTCATAATAGTCCACACAATTCAATAATTCCAATCCTATAACTTGTTCTTTTCGTTGAACTGAACTTGGATCACCATTTGGACTTCCAGCAATTCCAATTAAAATGAATGTTGACAATTCCTTACAGTGCCGTGCCACAAAGCTACCATTTAGATTATTTCGACATGCATCCCGCTGCGTTCCGATCGAACACTTTAATAAAAAGCTAATAAATACTGTCATTAGAGTTAATTTTACAATTTTCACCTTCTTTCTCCTTTCATAATCTCCATTTATTCGGTTTCCAAAAGTTGTTGTATCGTCCTTTGTGAACAAAAGTTGCATGATGAGCAAATTGAAGTGTATAACCAACTACATTTTGGATGGCAAAGAGAGTGGTCCCTACACGCAATGCTTCGTAATCAAATAAGGTAGTCGCTGCGTAATTCACTCCGGCTATTATCGATTTACCTGTACCACCATACCGATCATAACTCTTCGGTAACGCGTCATATTCCCGATTGTAAGCTGCCCTTTGTTCGTTGATCGAGAAAAAATTTCCCCATGATTGCTTAATCCATTCTTCGTTTGCATGAATCGCTTGCTTGCTCGAGGACCACTTGTGTTCTTCATCATGAGCAATTCCGGAACGATCCACAATAGTTAAGGCCGAGTTTGGCTTGTAGAGAAAATAATAAGCTAACGCAAGTGTAGCCCCTAAATCGCTTCTAGTAGTTGAAACTATTGAATAGATAAATGCCATATCGAAAATGACATCCTTAGGCAAACTCCCTCCACAACGTCCATTCCCTTGAAAGTTTCCAAACACCTGTCTGTTTTTAGAACTCACTGGACAACCAGGACCAGACGTATTCCGAATCTGTTGATTGTGAAGATACAACAACATCAAGTTATTCGTTTCCTTCTGAGGACTATTCGGGATTTGCGCATACTGATACAAAGCCGCGTAGAACATCAGATCCACACTGTGACCCGAAGGATCCGTCGCTCCAACAGGATTCCCTTCTACATACATATAACGATTCTGGCCGTTGACCGACTTGGGATCTACCACCGAATCCGCTTGTAAGTATCTTCCCAATACTGGATCGTAGTATCTCGATTTGTAAAAGTAAAGACCCGTCTCCTTGTCTTCTACTTGGCCAGTAAATTTGTAACGGAATATATCAGGACCATACGAATCGTTTCGGTTGATCGAACCGTAAGGTTCGTAGGATACGTAACTCACTCCAGGTTCCGGCCCGCTCGCAGGGTTTCCGTATCCATCCGTGATCATTGTTACAGAACCCAAATGGTCAGGGTGATAAAAAAACATACCGTTGATTGGAGTTCCTCCCGCTTCTCCTCCTCCTGGAGAATTGATTCCCGGATTCTGAATATTCGGAGTTCCCGAAGTTACATTCGATCCCATCGCTAAAAGCCAAGGAGGATCTCCTTGTTTGCTTCGGGCGTTACCGCTACGCGGTCCAGGCTCTCAGCTTCGGTCAAGTTATTGGAGGTTGGTTTTAAACAAATCATTCTTCAGTTTTAGCAATAACTTGACCACGCATCGATCCTTAACGCGGGGGCGAATCTTATTTCAAATCCTTTGACTCAGGGGAGAATAATTTAATAAAAAAGTCACCTTCGCATCTTCGCTCCTTTTCAAGCGATTTCTCATTTAAATAATAGTAATATGCAAAATTCAATGACTTGTTTGCTGCATATTGCTCTTCGCTTACCTTGTCTTTTCCTGCCTCCGATAGCAACAAGGTTAACATCATATCCCTTTCAAAATTTATCATACTCAAATCGTCTCGACAATTCGATCTAGTCGAGTCCGCAACGCAAGAAACCAAAAGCAAAAGAATCAAAGGTAAGATTTTTAATTTCATAAGATCATTTTTCTGCTATCCTTTCAGTAAAAGTGTCCGACGTAGGATTAGAGTTGATCCCGTAAATACTCGGAATAAAACGATTTTCTTCTTTATTGCACTCTTGAAGTCGTTCGTAGTACTGAAAACAGTTTAGGAGATTATAGTTTAGAAATAAACTTTTTCTATATTCAAATTCTGCATCCGTTTCGTCTGGATCTTTTGTAAAAACAAAAGACGAAAAGCCAAAGCTGCAACTATCAGGAGTTGGGCCAAATATGCTGTTATCTTTTAGATTATATTTACAAGCATCTCTCTGTGTTCCAATGTAACAACTCACATTAAAATAAACTGACAAAACGATCATAAATAACTTAGGTAAGGTCGTTTTCATCCTCTTTCTCCTTTTATCATAATTTCCATTTATTCGGTTTCCAAAAGTTGTTGTATCGTCCTTTGTGAACAAAGGTTGCATGATGAGCAAATTGAAGTGTATAACCAACTACATTTTGGATGGCAAAGAGAGTGGTCCCTACACGCAATGCTTCATAATCAAATAAGGTAGTCGCTGCGTAATTCACTCCGGCTATTATCGATTTACCTGTACCACCATACCGATCATAACTCTTCGGTAACGCGTCATATTCCCGATTGTAAGCTGCCTTCTGTTCATTGATCGAATAAAAATTGCCCCAGGATTGTTTGATCCAATCTTCGTTTGCATGAATCGCTTGCTTGCTCGAGGACCACTTGTGTTCTTCATCATGAGCGATTCCTGAACGATCTACGATCGTTAAGGCTGAGTTTGGTTTGTAGAGAAAGTAATAAGCAAGAGCGAGTACCGGTTGCTTAAATGCTAATAGAAATACAACTTTTTCGTTAACATCTTTAGGCAACTTCCCTCCACATTTACCTGCCCCTTGAAAATTACCAAATACTAGAGAATTCTTTCCACTTGCCGGACAACCAGGACCAGAAGTATTCCGAATCTGCTGATTGTGCAAATACAACAACATTAAATTACTTTGCTCCTTCTGAGCATTGTTCGGCATTTGAGCGTATTGATACAACGCTGCATAAAATGTTAGGTCCAAACTGTGACCCGACGGATCGGTGGCTCCAACAGGATTCCCCTCTACATACATATAACGATTCTGGCCGTTCACTGACTTCGGATCCACAACCGAATCCGCTTGTAAGTATCTTCCCAATACTGGATCGTAGTATCTCGATTTGTAAAAGTAAAGACCCGTCTCCTTGTCTTCTACTTGGCCAGTAAATTTGTAACGGAATATATCAGGACCATACGAATCGTTTCGATTGATGGATCCATATGGCTCATATGATACAAAGCTCACTCCAGGCTCCGGTCCACTTGCTGGATTTCCATATCCGTCTGTGATCATTGTTACAGAACCCAAATGGTCCGGGTGATAAAAAAACATACCGTTGACTGGGGTTCCTCCCGCTTCTCCTCCTCCTGGAGAATTGATTCCCGGATTCTGAATATTCGGCGTTCCCGAAGTTACATTCGATCCCATCGCCAATAGCCAAGGAGGATCTCCTTGTTTGCTTCCGGTTCCGGGTAAGATCCCGCATCCGGGAAGTGAGGTCATTACAAATAACGCAACAATCACCGCTGGGGTTCCGACTCCTCTCCAAGATAGGTTTTGTAAAAGTGCATTCCCTTTCAGGAAATACGGATAGGAGAAATAGAGAATTCCTAAAAGAATCAAGAAGTAGAATGCGTTGAATAGATGTGTGGGAACTCCTTCTTGAAAGAATGAAGAATATCCGAAAACGGAAACAAGTCTTCCCTGAATTCGATTCTTGTAATAGTTCCCACAATCAATCGCAATATCCTTGCAAAATGGATTTGTTAGAGTTCCCACAAAAACAGAAATCGCTGATTCTTCCGAGCCATCGTCCCCGATTGTTAGAGCTCCCACAATTCTTCCGACAAACGAACTCACAGAAAAATCTCTTGCAGTATTCGCAAGAAAATCATCTTCGGGCTTACTTTCGCTTAGTTGCAACGTCGCATCCTCTCGTGTCAGTTGTGCGACGGTTTCCCCTTGGATTCCTTTCACATACAACGTATGTCTTTCAGGAATTCCCGAAATTCTTACAATCTCGTAGTCGCTTCCGAAAAAATAACTCGTCGTCAACGTATTGTTCGTAATCGATTTGATTCTGCTTCCGGTATAGTCGTAAGTATATCGAATCGTCTCTGTCGTTCCGTTCGGTGTAATCTCAATCAACTTTCCGTAGCTGTCGTAGCGCAATGCGTCTCCGTTTCTGGAAACCATATTCCCACTTGCGCTGTCCTTTCAGGGCGTATCTCTGCGAAATTCTCCACCTCTTCCAGCGCAGAGTCGCGCTCTACGTTTCAATCTGCATCGCACCATTTTAATCTTTTTGTATATATCAATCTCATCATGTTATTATTTGAGGCATTTTTAGATATACAAATGGCGCAGCGCAGGAATTACACTTCGATCGCTTACGCTAGGAAGTTTTTTTAATCAAAGTCTCAATATGTTCAAACATGACTTTCATTCCCCCGAAACCAGTTTTTCAAACGAAGAAGTCGAAACCGGGTTGGCGTTGATTCCGTAGATTGCAGGCATGTATTCATATCCTTCTTTTTCGCATTCTTTAAGTTTTTCATGATATTTAAAACATTCCAGTAACAGATAATTTATCGTTTCCAAACGTTCTTGCAATGTATTTGAGTCTGTATTTTGAAAGTTTGCGTATAAACCGAATGCTAAATAATCACAATTTGAAGATAGATCTCCTTCGTGTAAATTATACTTACAAGCGTCTCTCCTAGAGCCTACAAAACAATTTAAACAGATTGTTATACATAATACGTACATAATATTTATTAAATTTTTAATTCTCATAGTTATACCCTCTTATAATTTCCATTTATTCGGTTTCCAAAAGTTGTTGTATCGTCCTTTGTGAACAAAGGTTGCATGATGAGCAAATTGAAATGTATAACCAACTACATTTTGGATGGCAAAGAGAGTGGTCCCTACACGCAATGCTTCGTAATCAAATAAGGTAGTCGCGGTATAATTCACTCCAGCTATAATCGACTTACCCGTCCCACCGTAGCGGTCATAACTTTTCGGTAAAGCATCATATTCCCTTTTGTAAGCTGCCTTCTGTTCATTGATCGAATAAAAATTGCCCCAAGACTGTTTGATCCAATCTTCATTGGCTTTTATGGCCTTATTATTTAAATCCCAGCTATGTTTTTCATCATGTGCAATTCCAGATCTATCTACGATTGTCAAAGCAGAATTCGGCTTGTAGAGGAAATATACCGCCAAAGCAATTTCTGGTCCAGATCCAAACGCAAAACGGACTGACAATAATTCGTATACTAACATATCCCTCATTACATCTTTAGGCAAACTTCCTCCACATCTACCTGCCCCTTGAAAATTACCAAATACTAGAGAATTCTTTCCACTTGCCGGACAACCAGGACCAGAAGTATTCCGAATCTGCTGATTGTGCAAATACAACAACATTAAATTACTTTGCTCCTTCTGAGCATTGTTCGGCATTTGAGCGTATTGATACAACGCTGCATAAAATGTTAGATCCACACTGTGACCCGAAGGATCCGTCGCTCCAACAGGATTCCCTTCTACATACATATAACGATTCTGGCCGTTGACCGACTTGGGATCTACCACCGAATCCGCTTGTAAGTATCTTCCCAATACTGGATCGTAGTATCTCGATTTGTAAAAGTAAAGACCCGTCTCCTTGTCTTCTACTTGGCCAGTAAATTTGTAACGGAATATATCAGGACCATACGAATCGTTTCGGTTGATCGAACCGTAAGGTTCGTAAGAAACGTAACTCACTCCAGGTTCCGGCCCGCTCGCAGGGTTTCCGTATCCATCCGTGATCATTGTTACAGAACCCAAATGATCCGGGTGATAAAAAAACATACCGTTGACTGGGGTTCCTCCCGCTTCTCCTCCTCCTGGAGAATTGATTCCCGGATTCTGAATATTCGGCGTTCCCGAAGTTACATTCGATCCCATCGCCAATAGCCAAGGAGGATCTCCTTGTTTGCTTCCGGTTCCTGGAAGAATTCCGCATCCGGGAAGTGAGGTCATTACAAATAACGCAACAATCACCGCAGGGGTTCCGACTCCTCGCCAGGAAAGACTTTGTAACAGTGTATTTCCTTTCAAAAAGTAAGGATATGCGAAGTAACAAATTCCTAATAGAATCAAGAAGTAGAATGCGTTGAATAGATGTGTTGGAACTCCTCCTTGAAAAAATGAGGAATATCCGAAGATGGAAACAAGTCTTCCCCGAATTCGATTCTTGTAATAGTTCCCACAATCGATCGCAACGTCCTTGCAAAACGGATTTGTTAGTGTTCCCACAAAAACAGAAATCACCGATTCTTCCGAGCCATTGTCCCCGCTTCTATGAGTTCCCACAATTCTCCCGACAAACGATTCAATAGAATTTTCTTTTGACGACGAACTTGTTCTTGCTTCCGCTAACTGCAACGTTGCATCTTCCCTTGTCAGCTGTGCGACGGTTTCCCCTTGGATTCCTTTCACATACAACGTATGTCGTTCCGGTGTCCCTGAAACTCTCAAGATCTCATAGTCGTTTCCGAAAAAGTAACTCGTTGTCAACGAATTGTTCGTTACCGATTTGATTCGATTTCCAGTATAGTCGTAAGAATATCGAATCGTCTCTGTCGTTCCGTTCGGTGTAATCTCAATCAACTTTCCGTAGCTGTCGTAGCGCAATGCGTCTCCGTTTCTGGAAACCATATTCCCACTTGCGTCATACGAATAATTCAAAGTTCCAGTGTTCGCGCTCGAAGCGGTTGTGACTGCGTTCGCGTGTTGTGGATCTCCGTAGCTCAAGGTATAATTCGCTTTTTGTAATAAGTTACCGTTCGCAGAATACGAATATACATGAGAACCGTATTTTCCCGTAGCTTGCGTGACTCTTCCAAAATTGTCCAAAGTAAAGTTCTGACTTCTGGATGGATTCAACCTGTCTTCGATTCTAGTCAATTGACCCTTGCCGTCATAGGAATATTCAACGTTACCGATCACCGTTCCGTCCGGTTTGCGAGTTGTAAGTGCAAGCGGTTTTTGTTCCGTCGGTTCGAATGCAATTTCCATCGTCACGCCGTTTCCGGTCACTCGTCTTACAATTGGATCTCCGTTTCCATTCAAAGTTGGTCCCTCATACCGAACCACTGAATGACCCACACTAGTACCATCTGCGCTATCCATCGTGATGTTCGAAACACTCCCCGTTGGAGTATATAAAGAATGAAGTTTCGTTCCGTCCGGATACGTGTTAGTCACCACTCTTCCTAAAGAATCATAGTCCGTCTTAAAAATCGCAGTAATGTCGTCCACGGTCTTCGTTTTTTGAATCGTTTCCCCTCGTTGATTAAAACGAAATTCCGTCTGACCGCTTTCATCCACAACCTTCGTCAGTCTTCCTCTTCTGGGCGTGTCCCGGCGACATTCTTTCCAATTTCAAGCGCCGGGTCGCGCTCTACGCTTCAATCTGCTGCGCACCATTCTAACTCACCAGTTCATTTCAATCCATTCACTCTATGTTTTGAGACTTTTCTGAATCAAAATGGTGCTCCGCAGGATTTACGCTACGATCGCTCACGCAGGGGAAAACTTCGTTCAAAGTACTAAGAAACAATGGAAGTCATCATTTCAAATCCTTTGACTCAGGGGAAAATAGCTTAATGAAAAAATCACCTTCGCATTTTCGCTCCTTTTCCAAAGATTCCTCATTTAAAAAATAGTAATATGCGAAAGTTGTGGACTTGTTTGCGGTGTATTCGTCAGCAGTAAATTTATCTTTTCCAGCATCTGACAATAGTAAAACTAACAACAGATCTCTTCCGGTCTCAATGCTACTCAACTCATCTCGACAATTCGATCTAGTCGAGTCAGCAAAGCAGGAAACCAAAAGCAAAAGAATCAAAGGTAAAATTTTGCGCTTCATGGTTTCACTTTCCCGAAGCTATCCTTTCAGTCAAAGCGTCCGATGCAGGATTTGAATTGATGCCGTAAATGGCAGGCATGTATTTATATTCTTCCTTTTCGCACTCTTGAAGCTTTTCATAGTATTGATAACAACTTAGTAGATTGCTATTAAACAATGCTTGCTTTCTAAGTGTAAAGTCTTCCGGAGAAAGGGTCGATGATTCTGAACCAAGCGCAGCCACAATTGCAATAAAATCACAACTGCTTGCCGACGTGCTTTCTCTTAGGTTATACTTACATGCATCCTTCCTGGAACCTACAAAACAATTTAAACAGATTGTTATACATAATACGTACATAATATTTATTAAATTTTTAATTCTCATAGTTATACCCTCTTATAATTTCCATTTATTCGGTTTCCAAAAGTTGTTGTATCGTCCTTTGTGAACAAAGGTTGCATGATGAGCAAATTGAAGTGTATAACCAACTACATTTTGGATGGCAAATAGAGTGGTCCCTACACGCAATGCTTCATAATCAAATAAGGTAGTCGCTGCGTAATTCACTCCGGCTATTATCGATTTACCTGTACCACCATACCGATCATAACTCTTCGGTAACGCGTCATATTCCCGATTGTAAGCTGCCTTCTGTTCGTTGATAGAATAAAAATTGCCCCAAGACTGTTTGATCCAGTCTTCGTTTGCGTGAATCGCTTTTTTATTCAAATCCCAGCTATGATTCTCGTCATGTGCAATTCCAGACTTATCAACAATAGTTAGAGGAGAGTTTGGTTAAATTGGAGAAGAGATAAAAACTCTACGTTCTAAATCCAAAAAAGAAAGTTTTGTCAAGGCGATTCGAACCCAGAAAGTCGTGCTGAGTGTTTCATTCCTTACTATAAATAGCTGGAAGGTATTTCTTCTCCTCTTTATTACACTGTTGAAGTTTTTCGTAATATTGGTAGCAACTTAACATTAAAGCTGCAACTCCATTTACATTTATTTCGTTTTGAGTAGGCACAAAAGCAGATAGGCTCAATAGTTCGCAATCGTGCGCTCCCGCCGACGCCTTTAAATTATTTTTACATGCATCTCTTGCTGTTCCAATCGAACAATTCATGAACAGATGAATAACTGTACTCATGATAATTAACTTAACTACATTCAATTTCATTTCTTTTCCCTTCTCCCTGTTATAATTTCCATTTATTCGGTTTCCAAAAGTTGTTGTATCGTCCTTTGTGAACAAAGGTTGCATGATGAGCAAATTGAAATGTATAACCAACTACATTTTGGATGGCAAATAGAGTGGTCCCTACACGCAATGCTTCATAATCAAATAAGGTAGTCGCTGCGTAATTCACTCCAGCTATAATCGATTTTCCAGTATTACCGTATCGGTCATAACTCTTCGGCAAGGCATCATATTCTCTCTTGTAAGCTGCCTTCTGTTCGTTGATCGAATAGAAGTTTCCCCAAGACTGTTTGATCCATTCCTCATTCGCATGGATCGCTTGCTTGTTCAAATTCCAACTATGCTTTTCATCGTGAGCAATTCCAGATCTATCAACTATAGTCAATGCAGAGTTTGGTTTTTCAAGGAAATATATGACCAAGGCTAATTCTGGGTTATTTATAAGTAATGCCCCTAGCATATCTCTCATAACGGTTTTTGGCAAGCTTCCCCCACAACGTCCATTCCCTTGAAAATTACCAAATACTAGAGAATTCTTTCCACTTGCCGGACAACCAGGCCCAGACGTGTTTCGAATCTGCTGATTGTGCAAATACAACAACATCAAATTACTTTGCTCCTTCTGAGCATTGTTCGGCATCTGCGCGTATTGATACAACGCTGCATAAAATGTTAGGTCCAAACTGTGACCCGACGGATCGGTCGCTCCAACAGGATTCCCTTCTACATACATATAACGATTCTGGCCGTTCACTGACTTCGGATCCACAACCGAATCCGCTTGTAAGTATCTTCCCAATACTGGATCGTAGTATCTCGATTTGTAAAAGTAAAGACCCGTCTCCTTGTCTTCTACTTGGCCAGTAAATTTGTAACGGAATATATCAGGACCATACGAATCGTTTCGATTGATGGATCCATATGGTTCGTAAGAAACAAAGCTCACTCCAGGCTCTGGTCCACTTGCTGGATTTCCATATCCGTCTGTGATCATTGTTACAGAACCCAAATGGTCAGGGTGATAAAAAAACATACCGTTGATTGGAGTTCCTCCCGCTTCTCCTCCTCCTGGAGAATTGATTCCCGGATTCTGAATATTCGGAGTTCCCGAAGTTACATTCGATCCCATCGCTAAAAGCCAAGGAGGATCTCCTTGTTTGCTTCGGGCGTTACCGCTACGCGGTCCAGGCTCTCAGCTTCGGTCAAGTTATTGGAGGTTGGTTTTAAACAAATCATTCTTCAGTTTTAGCAATAACTTGACCACGCATCGATCCTTAACGCGGAAGCTGAATCTTATTTTAAATCCTTTGATTCCGGGGAAAATAGCTTAAGGAAAAAGTCACCTTCGCATCTTCGCTCCTTTTCAAGCGATTTCTCATTTAAATAATAGTAATATGCAAAATTCAATGACTTGTTTGATGCATATTGCTCTTCGCTTACCTTGTCTTTTCCTGCCTCCGATAGCAACAAGGTTAACATCATATCCCTTTCAAAAGTAATACTATCTAAATCCTCTCGACAATTTACCCTCTCTGAGTCTGCAACGCAAGAAACCAAAAGAAAAAGAATCAAAGGTAAGATTTTTAATTTCATGGGGTCATTTTTCCCTAACTATCCTTTCAGCAATTGCGTCCGACGTAGGATTAGAGTTGATCCCGTAAATACTCGGAATAAAACGATTTTCTTCTTTATTGCACTCTTGAAGTCGCTCGTAGTAACGATAACAATTAAGAAGTAAAAAATTCAAAGTTTCTCCTCTACTCTGAATCATCTCAGCGGTATCATTAGGTAATGGCAATCCAGCAGTTAACTGCAAAAGTTCACAGCTGTCGGGACTGGGGCCAAATGCTCCATTTTCTTTTAAATTATATCTACAAGAGTCTCTCTGTGTTCCAATGTAACAACTCACATTAAAATAAACTGACAAAACGATCATAAATAACTTAGGTAAGGTCGTTTTCATCCTCTTTCTCCTTTTATCATAATTTCCATTTATTCGGTTTCCAAAAGTTGTTGTATCGTCCTTTGTGAACAAAGGTTGCATGATGAGCAAATTGAAGTGTATAACCAACTACATTTTGGATGGCAAAGAGAGTGGTCCCTACACGCAACGCTTCATAATCAAATAAGGTAGTCGCTGCGTAATTCACTCCGGCTATTATCGATTTACCTGTACCACCATACCGATCATAACTCTTCGGTAACGCGTCATATTCCCGATTGTAAGCTGCCCTTTGTTCGTTGATCGAGAAAAAATTTCCCCATGATTGCTTAATCCATTCTTCGTTTGCATGAATCGCTTGCTTGCTCGAGGACCACTTGTGTTCTTCATCATGAGCAATTCCGGAACGATCCACAATAGTTAAGGCCGAGTTTGGCTTGTAGAGAAAATAATAAGCAAGAGCAATTGTTGGCCCTACATCAGCTCTTGAAAGTGCAATCAACATATATTCCATTACTTGTTTCGGCAAACTTCCTCCACATCTACCTGCCCCTTGAAAATTACCAAATACTAGAGAATTCTTTCCACTTGCCGGACAACCAGGACCAGAAGTATTCCGAATCTGCTGATTGTGCAAATACAACAACATTAAATTACTTTGCTCCTTCTGAGCATTGTTCGGCATTTGAGCGTATTGATACAACGCTGCATAAAATGTTAGGTCCAAACTGTGACCCGACGGATCGGTGGCTCCAACAGGATTCCCCTCTACATACATATAACGATTCTGGCCGTTCACTGACTTCGGATCCACAACCGAATCCGCTTGTAAGTATCTTCCCAATACTGGATCGTAGTATCTCGATTTGTAAAAGTAAAGACCCGTCTCCTTGTCTTCTACTTGGCCAGTAAATTTGTAACGGAATATATCAGGACCATACGAATCGTTTCGATTGATGGATCCATATGGCTCATATGATACAAAGCTCACTCCAGGCTCCGGTCCACTTGCTGGATTTCCATATCCGTCTGTGATCATTGTTACAGAACCCAAATGGTCAGGGTGATAAAAAAACATACCGTTGACTGGGGTTCCTCCCGCTTCTCCTCCTCCTGGAGAATTGATTCCCGGATTCTGAATATTCGGCGTTCCCGAAGTTACATTCGATCCCATCGCCAATAGCCAAGGAGGATCTCCTTGTTTGCTTCGGGCGTTACCGCTACGCGGTCCAGGCTCTCAGCTTCGGTCAAGTTATTGGAGGTTGGTTTTAAACAAATCATTCTTCAGTTTTAGCAATAACTTGACCACGCATCGATCCTTAACGCGGGGGCGAATCTTATTTCAAATCCTTTGACTCAGGGGAGAATAATTTAATAAAAAAGTCACCTTCGCATCTTCGCTCCTTTTCAAGCGATTTCTCATTTAAATAATAGTAATATGCGAAATTCAATGACTTGTTTGATGCATATTGCTCTTCGCTTACCTTGTCTTTTCCTGCCTCCGATAGCAACAAGGTTAACATCATATCCCTTTCAAAATTTATCATACTCAAATCGTCTCGACAATTCGATCTAGTCGAGTCCGCAACGCAAGAAACCAAAAGCAAAAGAATCAAAGGTAAGATTTTTAATTTCATAAGATCATTTTTCTGCTATCCTTTCAGTAAAAGTGTCCGAAGCAGGATTTGAATTGATGCCGTAAATACTCGGAATAAAACGATTTTCTTCTTTATTGCACTCTTGAAGTCGCTCGTAGTAATCAAGGCAATTCAGAAGCTCAAAGTTGATAAGTTGTTCTTTCCGTTGCAAAGCATCGGGGCTGTTTGCGGCAGTAGAACTTCCTAATAATAAAATCGGAAATATTTCTCTGCAATGGTGAGCCACGAAACTCTCTTTTAGATTGTATCTACAAGAATCTCTCTGTGTTCCAATGTAACAACTCACATTAAAATAAACTGACAAAACGATCATAAATAACTTAGGTAAGGTCGTTTTCATCCTCTTTCTCCTTTTATCATAATTTCCATTTATTCGGTTTCCAAAAGTTGTTGTATCGTCCTTTGTGAACAAAGGTTGCATGATGAGCAAATTGAAGTGTATAACCAACTACATTTTGGATGGCAAAGAGAGTGGTCCCTACACGCAATGCTTCATAATCAAATAAGGTAGTCGCTGCGTAATTCACTCCGGCTATTATCGATTTACCTGTACCACCATACCGATCATAACTCTTCGGTAACGCGTCATATTCCCGATTGTAAGCTGCCTTCTGTTCATTGATCGAATAAAAATTGCCCCAGGATTGTTTGATCCAATCTTCGTTTGCATGAATCGCTTGCTTGCTCGAGGACCACTTGTGTTCTTCATCATGAGCGATTCCTGAACGATCTACGATCGTTAAGGCTGAGTTTGGTTTGTAAAGAAAGTAATAAGCAAGAGCAAAAGCTGCAGCACTTTCATTATTAAAAAGCGAAAGACCGGCATATATTACAGCCATTCCTAATGTAACATCTTTAGGCAAGCTTCCCCCACAACGTCCATTCCCTTGAAAATTACCAAATACTAGAGAATTCTTTCCACTTGCCGGACAACCAGGCCCAGACGTGTTTCGAATCTGCTGATTGTGCAAATACAACAACATCAAATTACTTTGCTCCTTCTGAGCATTGTTCGGCATCTGCGCGTATTGATACAACGCTGCATAAAATGTTAGGTCCAAACTGTGACCCGACGGATCGGTCGCTCCAACAGGATTCCCTTCTACATACATATAACGATTCTGGCCGTTCACTGACTTCGGATCCACAACCGAATCCGCTTGTAAGTATCTTCCCAAGACCGGATCGTAATACCGAGATTTGTAAAAGTAAAGACCTGTCTCCTTGTCCTCTGACTGACCCGTGTATTTGTAACGGAATATATCAGGACCATACGAATCGTTTCGGTTGATCGAACCGTAAGGTTCGTAGGATACGTAACTCACTCCTGGCTCGGGTCCACTTGCTGGATTTCCATATCCGTCTGTGATCATTGTTACAGAACCCAAATGGTCAGGGTGATAGAAATACATTCCGTTGACTGGGGTTCCTCCCGCTTCTCCTCCTCCTGGAGAATTGATTCCCGGATTCTGAATATTCGGCGTTCCCGAAGTTACATTCGATCCCATCGCTAAAAGCCAAGGAGGATCTCCTTGTTTGCTTCCAGTTCCTGGAAGAATTCCGCATCCGGGAAGAGACGTCATCACAAATACGGCCACAATCACCGCAGGAGTTCCCGCACCGCGCCATGATAGGTTTTGTAAAAGTTCATTTCCTTTCAGGAAATACGGATATGCGAAATAGAAAAATCCCAAAAGAATCAAAAAATAAATCGCATAGAAAAGATGCGTAGGCGCTCCACCTTGAAAATAAGACGAATTGCCGAAGATGGAAACAAGTCTTCCCCGAATTCGATTCTTGTAATAGTTCCCACAATCGATCGCAACGTCCTTGCAAAACGGATTTGTTAGTGTTCCCACAAAAACAGAAATCACCGATTCTTCCGAGCCATTGTCCCCGCTTCTATGAGTTCCCACAATTCTCCCGACAAACGATTCAATAGAATTTTCTTTTGACGAAGAACTTGTTCTTGCTTCCGCTAACTGCAACGTTGCATCTTCCCTTGTCAGCTGTGCGACGGTTTCCCCTTGGATTCCTTTCACATACAACGTATGTCGTTCCGGTGTCCCTGAAACTCTCAAGATCTCATAGTCGTTTCCGAAAAAGTAACTCGTTGTCAACGTATTGTTCGTTACCGATTTGATTCGATTTCCAGTATAGTCGTAAGAATATCGAATCGTCTCTGTCGTTCCGTTCGGTGTAATCTCAATCAATTTTCCATAACTGTCGTAGCGCAATGCGTCTCCGTTTCTGGAAACCATATTCCCGCTCGCGTCGTATCCGTAATTCATCGTGCCAGTATTCGCGCTCGAAGCGGTTGTGACTGCGTTCGCATGTTGAGGATCACCATAGCTCAAGGTATAATTCGCTTTTTGTAATAAGTTACCGTTCGCAGAATACGAATATACATGAGAACCGTATTTTCCCGTAGCTTGCGTGACTCTTCCAAAATTGTCCAAAGTAAAGTTCTGACTTCTGGATGGATTCAACCTGTCTTCGATTCTAGTCAATTGACCCTTGCCGTCATAGGAATATTCAACGTTACCGATCACCGTTCCGTCCGGTTTGCGAGTTGTAAGTGCAAGCGGTTTTTGTTCCGTCGGTTCGAATGCAATTTCCATCGTCACGCCGTTTCCGGTCACTCGTCTTACAATTGGATCTCCGTTTCCATTCAAAGTTGGTCCCTCATACCGAACCACTGAATGACCCACACTAGTACCATCTGCGCTATCCATCGTGATGTTCGAAACACTCCCCGTTGGAGTATATAAAGAATGAAGTTTCGTTCCGTCCGGATACGTGTTAGTCACCACTCTTCCTAAAGAATCATAGTCCGTCTTAAAAATCGCAGTAATGTCGTCCACGATCTTCGTTTTTTGAATCGTTTCACCTCGTTGATTAAAGCGAAATTCCGTCTGACCGCTTTCATCCACAACCTTCGTCAGTCTTCCTTTGGAAAAAGGAACACTTGCGTCGTCGTATGTAAATTGTATCGACGCCTCCCCGCCGTTAGTATTCTGAGTGAGAATTCTTCCCAAAGCGTCATAGGTAAATTGAATGCTCTTCCCTCTCGCGTCTGTCTGACTCGAAATTCTACCCTGAGAATCGTAGCCGAACGAAATAGCGCCCGAGTTCGGATCTTGTGTGGATATCCTTCTGCCGATGCTGTCATAGGTAATATTCGTTGTAACCCCAGAAACGTCCGTGATCGTCCGAACCTCACCAAACGGAGAATATACGTACGAGATTGTCCTTCCGTTTTCCGTTCGGCTTACGGTTTGTCCGAGTTCGTTTATGGTTTCACTGCGGCTTTCCGTTTGCCCGTCCGGATAGGTGGTCGATTTCGTTTCAGTATAACCGCTCTTGGATACTGTTGTCAAAATCGATCCCGTGGAGGCGGGCTCCACCATGGAGGATAAGTCTCCGTCCGGATGATTGTATTGAAACGTGACGTATTGTGGAGTTTGCACACTGAGATACTGAAGCGATTTTCGAATCAACTTTCCGATCGAATAATCGAACTGAAACTCTTCGATCGTATTCACTCCGGAAACGGCCGTATTATTTTCGGTCCGGATCGTATTGCCGAATGGATCGCGGTAGATTTTAGAAACATTCTCGCTTCCGCTCACTGTATCCCGAACGCTTTTAGCAACCGATTCGTTATTCGTATGATTGTTTACGTCGTAAATTCCGGTATTCTCGTATTGATACGTTTCGTTCGGACTCGATTCTCCAGGATAAATCACACTCAATTTTCTACCATAAGCATCGTAATTTGTAGAAGTAACGGCGCCGTTTTGATCTGTGATGGAAAGCTCAAGACCGGTCGCAGAATCATAACTCGCAGTCGTAACGTGACCGAGTGCGTTCGTCTTTGAAATCGGAAAATGATTGAGAACCGGGTCGTATGTGATCGTGCTTAAACCGCTTGAAGGATCGTTGACTGAGATCACATTTCCATACGAATCATAACCGAACGTGGTCGTCAGAGGAGTTGAGCTCGCTGGAAATTGAGTCTTAGAAGTAAGATTTTCACCCGTATAATGGAATTGCGAATCTTCCACCCAGGTTCCATCCACGTTTTTTCTGGATCGAACGACTCTTCCTATTCTCCATGCGGTCGTATCATGCAAATACTGAGTTGCATTCGTAATCGAGTGAGAGCCGATGACTTCGCCTTCACTCGTCGTAAAACCATAGGAGTCATAGACAATCGATTTAGCGGATGTAGTTAGCAGGTTCCCGTTTTGATAAAGATTAGAAGTAACCGATCCCGGAACTGCGATTTCAGTTCCGAAAGGATTGGGGAAAGAATGGGCCGAATAAACGGTAGATCGAAGTATATTATCGGACGCATTATAATTTCGTTCGGATTGTGGAGAACCCGACAAACGATAATCGTTTTGAAAGTAATCCGTGATTTTATAAAATCCCGTGTTTACGTCCGTTTCCCGGATCGAAGCAAAGCCGAGACTTCTTGCGACTCCCCTTGTACCTTGATTGTATCTCAAATTCGAATAAGAATAATTTTTTCGATGAGTAACACCCGTTGACATGTCTATCTCCGACTGAACTACCAGAAAACCGGGAGACACGTTAGGCACATTCGGATAGTTCCCTGTTCCAGGTTGAGTTGCTCCCGGATGTTGGTTCGTCAGAGCGTATTGCACTCTCGAACTTTGATTCCCGGAAGCATTGGATGCGACCTGGAGTAAATCTTCTCCGGAGTTTCTCGCAGAACTGTATCGATAATAAACCTTTCCCATCGTTTTTCCAACATTCAAAAAAACGAGACTTAGGTCGGATATGCCGTCCAAATTCATGTCCTGTAAAGAAATTTGAAACTGATCCCCCCTCTCGATGCCGTTTCCATCCGTATACTCCTGCGGAGCAAAGCCGCCGAAAGAATAATGATTGTTCAAAGTGAAATTACCGTTCCCGTTAGAAAGGTACGTTTCAAATCTCTGCGATTCTCGATTGAAAAGCACCAAATCGGACAACCCATCTCCGTTCACTTCACCAAAATTAAACTGTGATAAGTTCTTACCGTTACTTGCATTTAAGTTTGTCACGATCGGATTGGAAAACGCGTTTCCCATAAAAATTGAGACTACACTTTGAGTTCCCGTAAACGAAACAAAGTCTAAGACCCCGTCTCCGTTTACATCCACTAACGTGCTTTTTTCAGGATCGACCAAATTCGACATAGAATACGTACTGACTTGTGAAGTTCCGTTACCCAGGTTAAAACTTCTGATCTGCAAGGCGTAAGTCGCTTGGCCCACAGTACCTTGAGCATAGATCGCTCCGATCTGGGTGTTGATTGTATAACTTTGTTCTCCTACGAAATTCATTTTAGCGCTAACTATACTTTCCAGAGCAGTTTGAAGATTTGCCAAGTCTACACTATCATAATTGAATGCACTGCCATTCAGTTCATAATAGTCCGCGAGGAAGCTATTCCCGTTCGAATCCAAATAGGCAACAAATTCTTGGAAATCCTCCTCCGTGATCGTATCCCCTGTCGTCGAAACGGGAAGAGAATTGGCAACCGATTTCGCTCTTGTATGTTCCGCTTGATACTGGGCCATCAAGGTGTCCAGTGCGGCCTTTTGAGATCGAAGAGCACTCAAAGTCGGATTGTCATAAGTCTGGATTAATTGAAGATAATCAGCTTTCCCGTCTCCGGTCATATCGACCATTGCGTTCAGAAAAAAATCGTTCCCTCCGGCAATCACGATCGGATTATCGAAATAGGTTTCACGGTTGATATAAATGGAAAAACTGCCGCCGTTTGCGTGAACGAAATCGGTCAATTCATCTCCGTTCATATCAGCAAAAAAGTCTGCAGCAGGACGATTGCTCGTTAACGGGGAAGTGCTATTCGGACCATAATGGAATCGATATTCGTAGGGACTAAAAATACTCATATTCCGATTTGCGCCCGCTAAACTAACGTTCCCAAACAGCACAGGTGCGCTAAAACTGGAACCGTTCGAGTAAATTCCCCATAACTTCCCCCCGTCTTCATAAGCAAAATCGGTTTTCCCGTCCCCGTTCAGGTCGACAGGTTGATAGAAAGTATTATAGTGAATCGGAATATTCCAACTAGAGAATGTACTTGGATTCTGTCCTATTCGCTGGATATGCCCCGTCAAATGAATAGATCCAGTCTCTTCAGTCCCGTTAATGGCAACAAAATCAGATATGCCGTCACCATTTAAATCCATGGGCAACCACGCAGTCAGTGCAGAGGTTACTCCATTCGCACAGGCGTCCGGTCCGCCCCAACCTAAAAATCCGGCACAGTTCCCAGCCAAATATTCTAAGAACCCTTGATTTCCACCCCAACAGGGAACCAGCAAAGCACAAAGGCAGGATGCAAGTCCTAAGTTACACGCGTTTCGATCCGGGACCGGAACTTTCACTACATATTGGAGAGAGGCATCGATATTTGTATCCAATGCAGAAGGATGATAAGGAAGGCTACTATTGAAAAAGACGTTTAAAAAATCGACGGCGATATTTGGAATGAAAACATTCATTGTTGTCGTATCCGTGAAAACTTGATAATCGAGACTGCCGATCGAAAAGCTACCTGCTTGATTCGTATAAGTAAAATCTATGTCGTCAAAACTTTCAGAACCAAATGAATTATTTCCGGACCTTTTAATCTTGCTAAGAATTGATCTACCGGTACCCGGACCGTAAGAATAGTCAAGATCATAGGTTCTAAAAACACTCCCCCCGACCGAAATTTCGATTTTATCAAGTCTCTTTTGGATTCTTTCTAATGTTCCTAAAACGTAATTTGGAGTTTTGTCGTTTCGGTTTTCAAAAACGAACCTAATGATTCGATCATTATAAGTGATAGATTCAGGATAAAAATCGCCATTGGAAACGTCGATTGAAGAATATTGAATATCATAACCATTGCCGTGGACGTCCTCTTCACGATTCAAAGTCCACTCTCGAATCGATCCGGCCGTTCTTCCTAAAGCTGGAATTCTAGAATCTAAACTTGCCCCAAAGAAAATTTTTCTACCGGACTTGTCCGTTGCTATCCAAGAACAAGGTCCATCTCCGCAGGTTCCCTGAGGAATAAATTGAATCCAAGATTCTTTTCGAGAATGAAAATTAGTACGATTGCCACTAACATCGATGAGTTCTCCTGCTAAAGAGGAAGAATACGAATCGGTTCCGTTATACGAAATTCCGTAAGAAGGATTTCGTGAGATTGTATGAATTCCGGAAAGATCCCAACCAACCCCGACAACGCCATTTCCACCCATAGAGTTGTAAGTTAGTGCAAGAGAAGGAACCACGCCTTTCGTTCCTTGCGGAAGTTCGATTGGAATCGAAGTAGAAGCGGAGCCATCGTGATTCGCTTCGATTACAGGAAGTTTTTGTGGAATTCCTGTGGTGACTGTCGCAGCCATTGTGCTGAAAAAATTCTGAACGGAGCGAATGAAAGAAAAATTAAGAACAAATAGTATGGTAACACTTAAAATTAAAATGCGTAGAACGCGTGATTTCATTCAAAAAACTCCAGTTCAAATTGATTCAAAGTAGCAATCGCATCTACAATTTCCAAAACAGAAACGCCTGGTTATTGCTACTAAATTGACACCTTTAGAAAATTACAACAAACTAGGAATTATTTTTTGTATTTCTTGCGCTTCATAAAAATTTTGAATTATAATAAACATTGTACTAAGGACAAAGAGACAATCCTTAGTACAATGTTTTCCCGGTGTGATTTATTATACTAAGGAATCGCGAACTGAAACAAAATCGTAATTTCATTTACAAAAATGATGCACTTCCGGCTTGCTGATCGAAGGAAAAATCGGCAAAGGCACAGTGAAAATTATTAGAAACGTTATTGTCTCCTTACACTTGTTCGCTACTCCCCTGCTCTCTTCTGAACTTCTTCTAAAATCCGGTGATGCGTTCTTAGTAGATGAAATAAACGAAAGTGCGGATACCGTTAGTCTCCGTTGGAAAGGAAGATTGTATAGAATTCCGAAATCCGAGGTTCAAAGAATCGATTACTCAAGAAAAGGTCCGGAATCCTCATTTCAATACTCAGAGTTTCAACTAACGGACGGAAGTTCCGTACGTGGAATTATTGTAGAGCGGAAAAAAGACAAAATAACCTTTAAGACCGAGTTAGGTTTTGTTGAAATCGACAAAACAAAGATTCAAAACGCAAATTTCAAATCTTTAGAATCGGATAGCGAAAGCCCTGATTTACCTGATAAATATCTCTCAGGCAGATCGGGAGAAAATCAGCTCTTTGTGGGCGGAAGTTTTTTTGTTCAAGTAAATCATGGAGCTTGGTTTCAAACAAATCCTATTACTGGCGGAGCCGGGCTCTTTTTAGAAAAAGGATTTTTAAACCGACCACTTTGGTTTTACGGGTTTCTTTCTGAATATTCTTCTGCACCCTCTACGACCCAAAGCACTGTGAATCTTTGGAATCAATCCTTTTATCTCGGGAAACAATTTGGATCGTCGGCCCCCTACTTCTTGTTTGGCGGAGGAATTACCGCAATTCAGTGGAAAGGAGATTCCAGATCGGTAAACGGAACCGATCCGGAGCTCTTAGGTGAGGTAGGTTGGGCCTGGGATTTAAACAATGGCTCACGAATTCGACTCGGCGTCCGGTCTCAATGCACGATCGAATCCGGTGATTCCCTATGTAGAACTGGTTTCAGAATTTCCTGGGGTCTACTTTTATGAACTTGAACTATACTTTCAAAATTACGATTTTCTTTCTCATTTCCATTTTGTTGAATTGTCAGAATTCTCCTCTTTCGAATATTCACGATTCGGAAACTGCAAAAGTATCTCTTGCTCTCGTAACTCAGTTAGGACCAAATTCGGCTACAGTCAGTTGGGAATGCTCCTCCTCGCAACCGGGATCCATTGTATATGGCACGGGTGGAATTGGATCTGCGAGTATGAGTTTAGAAAATTCTAAAATTCATTCGATGACTTTGCAAAATTTAGAATCTAACACCGATTATTCCGCACTGGTCTTTTGTTCATCGGATATAGACAATCTGGAAGGGGTTCCGATTGCATTCAAAACCTGGGTGAGCGATTTTCCAAATCGAACTCGTGGTTTATGGGTTGTTGGAGGAATTGGAGCGGATGCGAACCCGGTTGCTCAAATCGACTTCTATGATCCGGTGACTTCTACTTGGTTTCCGGCAGCGACTTCAGTTCCCACTCCGAGAACATTTGCAAACGTAGTTTCTCACAAAGAAAAAATCTATGTGATCGGTGGCCTGGAAAAACAAGCGGGTGTTTACGTTGCCTCTAGAAAAACCGAAGTGTATGATCCGTATTTAGATCAGTGGGAAACGTTAGCCGACATGCCTACCGCGAACCAAGGTGGCATCATCGCGTCCGTGGGCGAAGAAATTTTTATCATAGCCGGGACGACGACAACGGATATGACCACGGGGACAGTCCTAAATACCGTTTCTCGATTCTTTCCCGGAATCGGACTAACAGGGATTTGGCAAAGTTATACTTCTTTAACTGCCATTTTCGCAAGAATCGATATGGCCGGTTGTGGATTTAACGGATCGATTCTTTATACAGGAGGACGATTCAATCAAGATGGTTCTTCTCAATCGACTTCCGATGCCTTTATTCCTTCCGTAAATTCCACATCGAGTGCCGGTGAGCCTGCGATCAATCTTGCGAGACACGGTTCCGGTTCTGCGTGTGTTAAGCCATTGAATTCCGATCCGTTTCCCGCCGATCCCGAATGGTTTGCAGTTCTTGGCGGATCCACTGGGACAAGCACGCTACAGCCTGTTGGCTCAATCACTCCGTCAAACCGAACTGATTTTTTTCAAATAGGATCGGGAGCGTTTACAATCGGTCCGATTCTCCCCGCTTCCTTATATTTTCCAGGAACTCAGGCTTCTTATGAAACTAGAAAGCTTTTTGTTTTTGGCGGAGCTTCCGCTTTGAATATTCCGACCGATACAGTTTATGCAATCGGACTTCAAAATCCGATTGCAAGTGCCTGGACTACTGAAACTCAGAAAATGCCAAGAGCACGATACGCTCATAAAGTCATTCTAATCGACAGGTAAACCGTATGAAATCAATTTTACAAATCATCCTTTATCCCCTACTCCTTCTCATCCTTTCCATTGGTTTATCTTCTGAGGAAAGTGTGATGGCGGGAAGTCATGAAGACGGAGAAAGACTCCTTGAAGAAAGTCAATATGGTAAAGCTGAAAGTCTCGCGGTCTCACTTCTTACAAACAACCCTTCTGACCCGAAAGCAGAATTCATTCTTACAAGAGCTTGGATCGGAATCGCAAGAGAGGAAAAGAAACGTGGAAATTATGACCGTTCAAAACAGTTCTTTCAAAAGGCATATCTAAAATGGCCTCTCAATCAAGAGCTGAAATCGGAAATTGAGAGCTTACGAAAAATGCCAAATCAGAGAAGTTTTGGGCAGGCTACATTTAGTAAAAGTTCCGGTTCGAATACTGTTATTCTTTTGGACTCTGAAATTTACCGTTCGGTAGAAAACATCAAGGCAGAGTTGAATTCGATTCTTTCAATCGCGAGGGCGAATAAAGAGGAAAATAGTCTTTTTGAGTGGAATGAGGAAAAGAGATTCTATCAGGTTTCTTTGATTATTTTGGCAATTATTTCTATGTTTAATTTGATTTTTACAATTTCCATCTGGAAGAGGAAATAACGATTTGAAATACGTTCAATGGGTTTCAAATGAGTTGTATTTTGTATTCAATTTCAAAGAAGCGTAAACTTCAAAAAGATACAGCTCAATAGGATCAGTAATTTCTATCACATTTTAAGACTATAACTTGATTGGGGAACGAACAGATCCTTTCGATCTAAATCGAAAGATTTCTTTTTTGCATCTCAGTCAAAAATTCCCATATCCATTTTTGCCTCTTCGGAAGCCATTTCTCTTGGATCCCATTTCGGGGTCCAAACGACTTCGACTTCGGCGTCGGTAATTCCATCCACACGGAGCGCGTGATCGACTACCGATTGTTTCATCTGAGGGCCAGCGGGACAGGCCATCGAAGTATAGGTCATATCGATTTTGGCCTTGGTGCCTTCCACTTTGATTCTATAGATGAGCCCTAATTCTGCGATGGAAATTCCGATCTCCGGATCTTCCACTTTTTTGACTTCTTCATAGATTTGTTCTTCTAATTCGTTTGTCGGAGCCTCTAACATTGCCTTGCCCTCCTTAGATCTTTTTTGAGTGATAAACCTCTTACGAGTTTATGCAAGAACCGTAGCTCCCGTATTTCTGTAAAAGAAACTTCCGCCTACGAGAATGTTGTAAAGACGGATTTGTCTCTTTGTAAAACTTTTGTGGGAACTCCCCGTTTTTCAATCTCAACGCGAATCACTTTCCGATCCGAGAAAGAGCTCTTTCCAAAGTATTCCAGGGAAGAACGGCACACTTGATTCTCGCGGGAATCTTTTTTACGGATTCCATGGACTCCAGGTCTTCCAGATCCTCGCCAAACCCAGGATCCTGATTTTCCAGAATCATATTTTTAAATCGGGAGAGAATATCCTCAGCTTCACCGACCGTCTTTCCTTGCAGAGATTCCGCCATCATCGAACCGGACGCCTGGGAAATGGAACAACCTTTTCCACTCACTCGAATTTCCGAAATTTTGTCCCCATTCAAATTGATCGAAAGCTCGAGTTCGTCCCCGCAAAGCGGATTGATTCCGTGCTCATATAAATCCGCGGGCTCGAGTTTTCCTCGAAACCTTGGATTTTGATAATGATCAAGAATGACTTCTTTGTAGAGACTATCGCTTAAGGACACGGGAGAAAATCTCCTTTACCTTAATTAGACCTTCGATGAGACGATCAATGTCGTCTTTTGTGTTGTAAAGATAAAGGCTCGCGCGGCAGGTTCCCGGAATATTCTTAAACGCCATAAACGGCTGCGCACAGTGATGTCCGACACGAATCGCGATTCCCTCTTCATCCAGAATCGTCCCCACGTCGTGAGGATGCACTCCCGGAAAGTTAAACGAAATCACCCCGCCCCTTTTGGAAAGATCTCTGGTCCCATAAAGTTCAAGTCCGCCAAAATCATCCAAACGATCCAGCGCATAGGTCAAAAGTTCGACTTCGTGATTTCTGATTTCCTTCATCCCAATCGTTTCAAGATATTCGATCGCGGATCCGAATCCGATCACGCCGGAAATATTCGGAGTGCCCGCTTCCAGTTTAGAAGGAAGTTCCGCATACGTGGATCTTTCTTTAAAAACTTGAGCGATCATATCTCCGCCGCCCATCCAAGGAGGCATCGCTTCGAGAAGTTCTTCCTTTGCGTAAAGAACCCCGACTCCGGTTGGTCCGAGCATTTTGTGCGCGGAAAATACGTAGAAATCAAAATCCATTTCCTTCATATTCACCGGAAGATGACAAACTCCCTGAGCTCCGTCCACGAGAACTTTCGCCCCAACTTCTTTGGCGCGTTTTTGAATCGGAGCCAAATCGTGAATCGTTCCCGTCACATTGGACATCTGAGCGACCGCGATCAATTTCGTTTTAGACGTAATGATCTCGTCCAAGTTGCTCAGATCGAGAGTACTATCTTCGTTGAGAGAAATGAATTTTAATACCGCTTTTTTTTCCTGAGCCAACATCTGCCAAGGAACGATATTAGAATGGTGTTCGAGTTCGTTGAGTACGATCTCATCCCCTTCTTTAATCTGAGTTCTGCCCCAAGTCTGAGCGACCAAGTTGATGGATTCGGTTGCGTTGCGAGTAAAGATACAAACCTTCGCGCACTGAGCTCCGATAAAACGGGAAAGACGAATTCTGCTTAGCTCATACTTTTCGGTTGCTTTTTGAGAAAGATAATAAATCCCACGGTGAATGTTTGCGTTCTCTTCGCGATAGTATTTTTCGATCGTATCGATGACGGTAAACGGTTTCTGCGAACTGGCCGCGCTGTCCAAAAAGACGAGAGGTTTCCCGTTCATCTTCGTCCCCAAAATAGGGAAGTCGGTTCTAATTCTTTCCGCAGAAAAACTCATATATGTCAATCCTCCAGATCCACTTCGATCGAGTCATCTACGATTCTCACCGGATACACCGGCAGATCTTCCACGGCGGGCATACAAAGCGCTTTGCCGGTTTTTATGGAAAATTGAGCCCCGTGTCTTGGACAAGTGATAACGTCTCCACACAATTCCCCTGTGGAAATATCCTCTCCGTCGTGTGTACAAACATCCTCAAATGCGTAAAGATTTCCGTCCAAACTCGTGATCCCGATTCTATGATAACGGGTTTCAATTACTTTGACTTTCCCATTTTCTATTTCGGATCGATTTGCGAGTTTTCGAAAGCTCATTTTTAACCTTCCACCTTACGAACGATCAGCTCGAACAATTCGTCTCGTATACTTTCCGATTCAATTTCACCGATGACTTGTCCAAGAAAACCGTCTACGATCATTCTTCTGGCTTCGTCCTCGTCGATTCCTCTGGATGCGAGATAAAACAATTGTTCCTCGTCGATCTCTCCTACTGTAGCCCCGTGTTCACATTTTACATTCTCCGCATAAACTTCCAATTTGGGAATGGACTCCGCTCTCGCGGCGCGGTCGAGAAGAAGGTTGTTGTTGATCTGGATCGCATTCACATCCTTGCAAGTATTGGGAATGTGAAGATTACCCGTAAAGATATGATGCGCCTTTTCCTTCAATGCGCTTCTGTAAAGAATCGAACTTTCGGTATGACTTTCGTTGTGAATGATTTTGACTTCGGAATCCTGAAATTCTCTCGCGGCCATCGGAGCCAATCCGAGAACTCGGGCCCTCGCACCTTTTCCGGAAAGTTCCACATTTAAGAGATTTTTTCCTTTGTATCCGCCGGGAGTGATCTTTGCGATCTTTATGTTCGAATCTTGTTTTTGATCGGAGAATAAATTCTGAAAATGAAACACACTCGAACCAAAGGATTCGATTCCGGTATAAGAAAGCTGAGTGCCCGCACCGGAATGAAGAACGGTCAATCCTTGGAATAACTTGAAGTCCTGTTCTTCGGGACATTCGTATCTTTCCGTGATCAGGACCTTGCTGTGATTTCCGATCCTTGCTACGATCAAGGGGAGAATTCGATTCCCCTTTTCAAGACGAAAACGGATCTGGATTTCCTCTTGTAGAATCTTGTCCGATTCCACTTCGATATAAATTCCGTGAGTAAAAGCGGAAAGACTGAAAAGAGTAAACCATTCTTCATTCCGTTTTTGGAATATAGTTTCCAGAGAATTCAAAAAATATTCGAGTTCGTTTCCGGCAAGGGTTTCCGATCTTAGAATCTTGACGTGATCCGGCGCGTGAACGAAAAGCGCTTCGGAACCCGCGACTTCTGTAAATTCTTCCGGATGAAAATTAGAAAGAGGAACCTTTCTCCAGGATTCGTTTTCCGATCTAGGGATGGATAGATTCTTCCATTGTGTAAAAACTTTTGTGCGAAAGTCTTTGAGGGCTTGCGGCTCCCCGCTCTTGGATAAGAGATTAGAAAACTGAGTTTCTAAGGACACTTGTTCTTTAATCCCCGGATTCTGCAAGGATCCAGTCATATCCTTTTTCTTCCAATTCGAGTGCGAGCTCGCGTGTTCCGGTTTTGAGAATTTTTCCTTTTGCAAATACGTGCACAAAATCAGGCGTGATGTAGTTTAGCATTCTTTGATAGTGTGTGATGAGAAGAACGGATCGTTCCGGTGTTTTGTTCCGGTTGATTCCTTCGCTCACGATCCGAAGCGCGTCTATGTCGAGGCCGGAATCGGTTTCATCCAAAACGGAAAGTTTTGGTTTGAGCAAAGTCATCTGGAGGATTTCGTTTCTCTTTTTTTCTCCGCCGGAAAACCCGTCGTTCACATAACGCGCAATAAACGATTCGGGAATGTCGAGGCCGGCCATCGATTCTTTCAGTTCTTTTCTAAATTCTTTTACCGGAAGCTCCTTTCCACGTACTGACTTTACGATGGTCTTTAAAAAGTTTCCGATCGTAACCCCGGGAATGCTCGTCGGATATTGAAAACAGAGAAAGATTCCAAGTCTTGCGCGTTCGTCCGTCGGAAGATTTAAGATAGACTTTCCTTCAAAAAAGATATCTCCCGAAAGGACTTGGTATTTCGGATGTCCCATAATTACGTTTGAGAGCGTGCTCTTTCCAGAGCCGTTGGGACCCATGATGGCGTGGATTTCTCCGGGACGAATCGTGAGATTGACCCCTTTTACGATTTCTTGGATTTCTCCGGTATCTCCGGTTTGAATTCCTGCCCTGAGGTCCTGGATCTTTAAAATCTCGGTCACAAAAGCACCTTTTTTCAGAAGAGTGTGGATTCGGAGTCGTTTTCGGAAAATGGATTCGGAGGAAATCCATCCGCCAACATTGGCTCTCGATGAGAAAATGGCTCCCGATTCTTTCCTCTGACCCCGATTCTACCAGTGTTTTTTTTTGTAGGGAGAGATCAATAGCAAAGAAGTGCCTGGCTCGACAAGGTGGGGAATCCAGGGGAGTTCCTACTTTTTTTTGAATTTAGATAGACCCGCTTTTCTTTACCAAAAAAAATTCAGATCTTTTTCTGAAAAGAAATGTCTCCTTTTTTAAGGAGTTCCCACAATTTAGAATCAAACTTCATACTTTAAAGAATGAAAAAATTCCCCTTGAATCAATCGTGTATTTTATTTGACGAGGGAGTTCCCACAAAAACGGAAATTAGATGGAACATAAGATTTCCAAAGATCCGGCATCTGACCATCTCTGGAAATTTTTCAGATGATCAGCTTGTTTATTTTTAAAATTATGAGGAGTTCCCACATTCAGGACAAATCAAAGTCAAATCTCGCATCGAAAGAAAAGTCAAAAGACATTCTGGGCCAAGACAGATTCTTTTATTTTAAGGAGTTCCCACAAATCAGAAAAATCCGCCAATTTCCAAAAAATACAAAACTTCCTAAACCCGCTCCCAATCCATTTTGATCACAAGAATATAATTGTCTCTGAGGGTATAGGTAAAGATCACAACTTGCTTATGCAAATCCATATCGTAGATCGGTTCAGTCACCGTCCATTTGGCGTGGCTCTGAACCACCTTAGCCTTATGCCGGATAAAGAACGGTCTCCAGGCGTAGTTATTTCCGATTTCCGTCAGATCCGAATCCCACTTTTCTCCCGGATGAGAACGAAAGTAAGTAGGAGTGATCTGATATCCGAAAATATCACAGGCAAAAACGGAAAGAATTTCGGAAGGTAGATTGGAAAGCATCAGATGAAGAACAACGGGAAGATCCTCTTTTCCGTTGTGCCGAAGTGCTTCGAGTTTTTCTCCAAGGGAATCGATAACCGACTGTCCTTTTTGAAATTCTTCCAAGAGTTCCATAAAACGAAGACCAGAGAATTTCTCCAAAGTATCTCTAAGAGTTCGGTTGAATTGTTTCTTATCTTGAAATTCCACCTGAGGTCTTGAAAAATAAAATCCCTGGAGAAGGTTCGCACCCATAGAAAGCGCAAGATGCAATTCTTCTTCGGTTTCGATTCCCTCAAAAAGAAGATCCGAACCGAGCTTCTGCGACATGTCTGCGATGGCGCTCAAAACATTCTTAAAGGATCTGCGGTTTAAACTTTCCCGCATGATCTTAATGTCCACCTTCATAATGTCCGGATGAATGTAACCGATTCTTTCCAAGTTGGAAAAGCCGACACCAAGATCGTCGACCGCGATCTTGAATCCGTAATCTTTGAAAACATTTACGATCGAAAGAAGTTTTTCGATACTTCCGTCAAACTTGTCTTCGGTGATTTCCAAAATAACATCAGCGGGAGAGATATCGTATTTTTCTATCAAATTGAGAACGTGAAGACGTTTCAAATCCAGAACATCCCCGGTATGAATCATGGAGAGAAAATTGGGCATCATATTGAGAAAAAGTTTAGTTCGGAGTCCGGTCTCTTTCAGATGCCGAATCGCTTTTTCGCGGATCAAACGGTCGATTTGGATCAGACGAATCGTATCTAAATCCGGATTGTGAAATTGATAACCAAGCGATCTATATTCGTTTTTTTCGGGCGAATAAAAACGACCGAGAACTTCATAACCTACGATATTACAATTGGTAACTTCCAGGATGGGTTGATAATGAGGTTGATAATAGTTTTCTCCATAAGAGAGAATGTTGCTTGTGTCCTGGCTATATAACATTTGTTTTAGAATCTCTATAATAGAATCCTCAAAGCGGACTCCGGCAAGCAAAATTCCGAGGAAAAAGCATCAAATAATGGAGAACAAAAGACTACATTCTTCTTTTTTTTTTCAAACCTCTTAAAAAACTGACAATCTTAAAGGTATTCCGTATGAAAGAGGCGATCGGCCATCTTCTCAATCCCTCAACATTAGAACCCAATCTCGGACTCTATTCAGGAACTCTTGGAATCGACAACTCCAGAGAATATCCATCTTCTTTCTTGTCTTCCTGGAAGAAAATAGACTCCGTTTTAGTTGATTTGATTACAGAGGATTTAGTTTTAGGAATTCGAATTTTCCGAGGTCCTGCTGCTTGCAAGGCGATTCTAAATCTTTGGTATACTCAAACGGGGAAATTTCGTAACCTAGAATGGAGCGGAAGCGTTGGGAAAGAATTTTTATCCAAAGGAACCTTCAGAAACGGTTATTGGAGTTTTACCCAAGGAAACCAAAGATTCAACTTCCGACTGGACGATACGATTCAACAAGGATACACCCATTCATCCATTTTGTTGGGAGATTTGAATCTGCAATTGGATGCGCTCGTAAGCACTGTTGAGAGATCAAACAAGCCTGTTTCTTCTTTGGAAAAATCAGGAAAGGATTGGATCTTTCGATTGATTTCTTCCGATCTTTCCGTCCGGGGACAACTTTCTTTGGACGACGAGATTCAAAATTTAGAATCTTCCGAGATTCTTTCCTACAGCATAACAACCGGCTTTAGCAATCAATCCTTTCTCCCCGAATCTCGGGTCTATGGAAACGGGACCGGAAAGAATACCTTTCGACTGAATCTCAGTCAAGACACAGGAATTCTTCTCTGGAGAAATGGAGTTCCCACATTTTTAGAAACGGCAAGTTTCAAAAAAGAATCTCTTTCGTATGTTCTTCACGATCCTTCGGACCAAATCGAACTCACTGTAACTCCGATTCGAACCACACATCAGGAAATCTCTGGATTTTTCGGTAAAAAAACTCGGATCGAAAGAGTAGAAGGAAAAATCTCAGGAAAAATTCGAATGGGAAACAAAAAAGAAACGATCAAAAAAGGATTCGCGATCTTAGAAGTTTGAGATCCTACAGAGAAACATTTTCGGGCGAGCCCCTCACAAGTTTTCTTTCCAAAAGAGTTCGGGTCAGGCTACTCCGGGCTCCGCATTCGCTCCGGTCCGGCGAGTCACTTCGTTAAAGAATGAAGATCCGAAGTTTCCGGACTAAACCCTGCGTATCCTTCTCGCGGGGAGTTCCCACATGGAAAGAATGTTAGAAGAGAATTCGAAACAGTATCAGAAGATTTCGAGCGACTTTTGGAAAGGCAAGTAGAGCAAAAAAATTCAGAATCTTCGAAATCCTACTCTGCAAAGGCAAATTTGACTTTCATAGAAACGGATTTTGTGGGAACTCCTAATCATTCGGATTCCATTGTTTTGAGAATTCAAGAGATTGGATCTTTTTTTTATGAGAAAAGAACCGCAAAAAAGGCGAAATAAGCCGAACCAGAACGAAAAAACCGGGGAGTTCCCACATTCAACAAGCCTATCAAGCCTAGGCCCCGAGAATCAGATCCAAAACGACTTTCCCGTCTTCTTCACCGATCACGGAATTCATCGCCCTTTCCGGATGAGGCATCATCCCTGTGATTTTAAAATCCTTAGAGGTGATTCCCGCAATTGCATCCAGAGAACCGTTCGGATTCTCTCCATGATAGCGGAATAAAATTCTTCCTTCGTCATCCAATTGCTTAAGCACGTCGGAAGTAGCAAAGTAACAACCGTCCGCGTGCGCGATCGGAATTCTCAATTCTTTCTGAGGATCGAGAGAGGAAGTTACCGGATTACCGGCCGAGCCTTTTTTTAAGGTCACCGTTTTACAAATGTATTTGAGAGTTTTATTTCTTGTGAGGGCGCCGGGCAAAAATTCCGCCTCGGTAAGAATCTGAAATCCATTGCAGATTCCGAAAAGTTTTCCGCCCTTATTTACGTGTTCCTTCACGGAAGTCATCACGGGAGAAAAACCGGCCATCGCCCCCGAACGAAGATAATCCCCGTAGGAAAAACCGCCGGGAAGAATCACGAGTTCGTATTTTTTTTCAAGTTGGTCTCTATGCCAAATGCGATCCACTTCCGCATGATACTGATCTCTCAAAACTCGATAGATATCTGCATCGCAATTGGATCCCGGAAAAGTTATGACTGCAACTTTCATATTTTTTGAATATTAGCGGTATATGTTTCGATTACGTGATTTACAAGAATCTTATCACAAAGTCTTTCTACGTCTTTTTTTGCGGTCTCCTCATTGGGAGCGTCTATCTTGAGTTCGATATACTTTCCGACTCTTACGTCCTGAACCGATTTTTCTCCAACTTCCGAAAGAACTTTTTTTACCGTACTTCCTTGCGGATCCAAAACGGATTCTTTGAGGACTACCTGAATTTTTGCGATGTACATGAAAGTATAAGATCCTCTATCTTCTGGTATTTTTCTCTCAGCTCTTGAATGAGTTTGTCTGGGAGATCCGGCGCCGGAGGCATTTTGTTCCAGTTTGTGGTTTCCAGATAATTCCGGAGGATCTGCTTGTCCAAACTGGGTGGAGAAATTCCAACAGAATACGTATCCGCAGACCAATACCGGGAAGAATCGGGTGTCAGAAGCTCGTCGATCAGAATGACCTGTCCGTCCAAGATCCCAAACTCAAACTTGGTATCACAGAGAATGATTCCCGCCCTATCTACCACTTCAGAAGCGCGGTTGAAAATGGAAATCGATTTTTCTTTCAGAATTCCAAACAGTTCTTTCCCGATCCGATTTTCCATTTCCTTTTCGGAAATGTTTTCATCGTGACCTTGATCGTTTTTGACCGCGGGAGTAAAAATCGGTTCGGGTAATTTCTGAGATTCTTTCAGACCTTTGGGAAGTGTAATTCCCGCAAGAGTTCCCGCGTCCTTATATTCTTTCCAACCGGACCCCGCGATATAACCGCGAACCACACATTCATAGTCGATACGTTTGCACTTCTTTACAAGAATCGATCTGCCATCCAAATCGGGATGATTCTGAAAGGGCGCGGGAAAATTCTTCACATCCGTTTCGAGAATGTGATTGGGGATGTCCTGAAAATATTCAAACCAGGAAGTGGAAATCCGATTGAGAACCTTTCCCTTGTCCGGAACAGGTTGTGGAAAAACCACGTCAAACGCGGAGATCCGATCCGAAGAAGTAAGAATCAATTGATCTCCGAGATCATAGATATCCCGGACCTTTCCTTTGTAGGAAGGATTTGGTAAACTCATAGTTTCAACACCATCATAGCGATATCGTCGTCATTCGTTCCTCGTTCCGAATGTTCCAAAATGGAATCCATCATCGAAGCAAGGATGTCCCCGCCCTTGGACACACCTTCTTTAAAAATCAATTTTAGACTTTCTTCACCCAGAATGTTCATGCTCTTATCGGCGATCTCGGTGGCTCCATCCGTATAGAGCAAAAGAAAAGAGCCTTTTTCCAATTGAATGGATTTGAATTCCTCACTCACGTTGATCTCGATCGGAATGATCAACGGTCCCATCCCGGGGAGGGTTGTGATCTCTCCGTTCCGAAACAACATCGGAGAAGGATGACCTCCGTTGGAATATTCGAAGCTGAGATCCTCATGAAGAATGCCGTAAAAAAAAGTAATCGAAAATTCTTCCGGAAGAATTTTTTCCAGATTGTGTCTGAGGGTTTTCACCTTCTCTCTTAAATTCTGATCCGGAGAAAGACTGGAAACCTGCATCTTCAGCATCGCCGCGAGAAGAGCGGCGGAAGGACCGTGACCGGAACAGTCCGCGATAAAGATATGAAGACAGTTGTTTTCAACCCAGGCATCGGTATAATCTCCGCCGATTTGCATCAGAGGCTGAAAGATCGTACTTAAGCCCACTCCGTTCCATTCCAAATCTTTTTCGGGAAGAAGTTCCTGTTGAACCTTGCGAGCCATGATCAGCTCTTTTTCATAATTTCTTTTTTGTTCCAAGAGTTCGTCTTGGAGAATTTTGATTCTGATAAATGCGCGGATCTTTGCGATCAATTCTCTCGGTTGAAACGGTTTGTGGATAAAGTCGTCTCCTCCGTGAGAGATCGCTTCGTCAAAACCCAATTCGCGATTGATCGCCGTGATAAAAAGGATCGGAAGCAATTTGAATCTTTCAATCTCTCTCAACTCCCTGCAAAAGGAAAATCCGTCCTGCCCCGGCATACTCACATCCAAAAGAAGAATATCCACACGATTGGTAAGAAGAATATTTCTCGCGTCCGCCGCAGATTCCGCGGTAAAAATCTGAAACCCTAGAGGACTGAGAGTATGTACGATTAATTTTAAATTGATTTCGGAATCGTCGACCGCAAGAACGGTGTATAGACTGTAGTGCGGTATCGAGGACAAGACAGATTACTCTTCTCTTTCCGGAAGGTTTTCTCTCAGATCTGCGATCTTCGCCAAACGATACGCGAAGCGGAATAAAACCAAAAATAAAATGTGATACGCGATCACTCCTAGCCAAAAACTGATCCGAATATCCGAATCCATTCCGCCTTTGCCGAGAACCGATTCAGGATGATTTCCCGGATTGTCCATCCAACGAATCGCTCCCCAAGTGATGACTGCGTTCACCGCGCAAAGGATACTCAAAAATGCCGAAAAAACTTTTTTCTTGGAGGAATCCGTGATCAAAATTCTAAAAACAAAATACGCAATCAAACTGATAAACAGAACCGTAAACGATTGAAGCCTCGCGTCCGTCTTATCCCAAGAAACTCCCCAAGCGCTGTAAGCCCAGATTCTTCCCGAAAAGATAACTCCAATCGCGAATAAAAGAGAGATCTGATTTGAAGTAAGCGAAAGCAAATCCCATTTGGAATCCTTTTTGATCAGATACAAAACCGCAAAAACAAGTGAAAACATCGGACCATAAAGAGCCACCCAAGCGACAGGAACATGAAAGTAAAAAATCCGATGAGCGGTTCCTTGTTGTAAAATGACGTTTGGATAATTCAAAGAAATGAGAACGACAGCCGGAAAACCGATCAAAAAAATCACGGATAAAATCCAGTCAAAAGCGGGATGGGCCATTCTGATTTTCATACGAAATAGAGTATTCGTGAGAATGCCGGCAGAATCAAGAAGATTCTTCAGGGTTCGTCCCCCGAAAGTTCTAAAAGTAGAATTCCGATTCCCGCATAAAACACACAGAACGATAGTAAAATGGAAAGTCCGGAAATCGGATCGAACACAGGAAGTCTTGCCAACTTACGTTCTGCTTCCATTCCAAAAAGCAAAATGGGAATCGTAAACGGAATCATCAACAACGGTAGAAGAATTTCCTTGAGCCTCGAAGAATCGCTGATATGACTCAAGGAAACTCCGAGAAAAGAAATACAAAGCACTCCGGGAAGCAAAAAGATCAAATTGACCGTAAGATCTTTGAATTCCAAAGGAAAGGCTTGAAAAAAAACGGATAATAAAATCATTAAGTAGATTGCCGCGATCGTAAGCCCGATAAAAACCGCAAGGGACTTAGAAAGAAACCGCATCCAGATCGGAAGAAAGAGAGAACTGATTCTCCCTCCTCCGCTTTCCCGTTCTTCCCAAGAGGATTGTCCGATAAAAACGTAGGAAGTCAGAAAAAGAACCGACCATTTGATTCCGATCAATGTCTGACGATCCAATTTCCCGGTTTGTTCCAGTGCGTAGTTAAAAATGAATACGATCGATGTGATGAGAACGAGGACGGATAGAATTCCGTTGATCGCCCTTCCTAAAAGTAGGAACTCCTTATGTAGAAGGGAAAGCAGAAGTTTCAAGAGTCCCCTCCTTTAGATTCCAAGCGATCGTATCTTGAGAAAATGGAATTCCCGGATCATGTGTCGCCATCAGAACTGCGGAACTTTTGGAATGTTCCGTCAAAAGCGTCACGGCAACCTCCAACCCGGAACGATCCAGCGCCGTAAAGGGTTCGTCCAGAAGAATCAGATCTCCTCCTGTGAGAAGCGCCCGAACCAGAGCGGATTTTTGTTTCATTCCCCTGGAAAACGTAAAGATCGGATCCATTCTTCTTGTCCAAAGCCGAAAGGATTTTAGAAGCGTTTCGATCTGCGAAACCGGATAAGCAAGATTCGCGATGGAAAGAAAATAATGTAGGTTCTCCTCCAAACTCAGAGAGGTATAAAGCCCCAACTCGTGGCCAAGATAAGAAATTTGAGGTCTTTTCAAATCCTTTGAAACCGATGAAAAAGAATCTTTGTGATGACCGAAGTTTAGAATCGTCCGAAGTAGAGTCGTTTTACCGGCCCCGTTGTCTCCGCGTAAAAGAATCAAATCTCCCCGGAAAAGAGAGAACGAGATATGTTTGAGAATCTGTTTTTTTCCGATAGAATAAGATAGGTCTTTGCAGACAAGAAGCGCTTGTTCTGTGGATGGCAAACCGATTCTCCTTATGATGTCAGACTCTCCTCAGAAACAGAATTTACAATGCGTTTTTTGCGCTTGGTTCCGGGGAGTTCCTACTTTCTTCTCCGGAAAATTCAAAATTCTCTTTTTAAGTTTGTTCCTATGTCTTTGGAACGGTTCTCTATACGGACAACTTCTGATCGGCGGTCAATACTATTCTGGATTGCTCTGGGGTGAGAACGAGATTCTCTCTCCGGAATTCTACGGAGACGGTTCTTTTTTAAGAACGGATCAGGATTTCATTCTCACCGCGGGAAGAAATTGGAAAGGAGATCCCCCTCCCTCCAAAGGAAGCTTTGTATTCGAGGGCAAGGAAATTTCTAACTCCGGTGTGTTCAATAACGAAGCTGTGGTTCTTTTAGAAAAAGGAAAACTCGAGGAAAGAGAAAAGGCGCTTTTCATGTTGGAAGAAGGGGTTCGTTTTGATCCGAAATTCTTTCCGTTTCGTTACAATCTCGGCAGAGCCTATCACCTCGAAAAAAAATATCAAAAATCGATCACACAATTCGAATATGCAAGCGCAGAAATCCCCGAATATTATAGAACCTACATTCATCTCGGAACGTTGTATGAAACAGTGAGAGAGCCGATCAATGCCACAATCCTTTGGAGAAAAGCGGTTTCGCTTAACAAATTTCACACCGAAGCACTTCTTCTTTTAGCGGATCATTACATCCGAACCGATTTGAGAAACAGAGCCCTTCTTTATATTAAGGAAGCCTCCCGAATCGACGAACAAAGTCCCGACGCAAGAATGGGAAGAGCGAGAATCGAGCTCTTATCCTCCAAGGATTTATATGCCTACAGAATTTTTAAAAATACGGAACTCGTAGACGATTTAGGTCGGAAGAAACAATACAATAAAAAGTTTCACTTTTTCTACGCCGAAACAGCCAGCAAAGTTGGCGATTATGTCACTGCTGCTGATCAGTATGAACAGCTTTTGAAATATCCCAATGACCCATTTTTCTCCGAATTTTCTTACAAAGTGATCGAGAGAAGAAAGGATCTTGCAAAACGTTTTGCAGAAATCAAGTCCTTGGAAGAGGAGAATAAAAACGAGTGAAAAAGGGTTTGCTTTTTTCGATTTTCTTCTGTTATCTTGAATCCGGAGGAATCTATGAAAAAAATCACCTGGCTCACAATCCTGCTTTTCCTCCTTAACAACTCTGCCTTTGCGCAGAAAAAAGAGAAAGAGCAGGACGACCCGAGTCGTTCCGATGTATTTTCTGAACAGGGGAGTTCCTACACTAAATCCCTTCAGAAAATTGTCAGAGATCTAGAAACAACGATCAATGAAAGACTCACGGATTTAGAGAAGAAACATTCTCTTCTCGTAATTCTGAGGCCGGAACTCGAAAAGGTGCAAACAATCGTCACGGAAGACATCCCTTTTACATTTGACGAAGGGTATGAGAGCAACTTGCTTAAATACGTTCGTTTCAAATTTGAGGGCGGCAAAATCAAGGAAGTTGAACTTGCCTCTGAGAAAAAAAGAATTCAATATGAATTCGCTTTTGAAAACAAAAGATTGATTTTCTCTCCTCCAGACGTATTGGCATCTCAGGTCAAACTCGAAAGATTCGATAAAATAGAGAACACCAAAGTGGGTGATATCTCTCTGGAAAATCAGATCAAAGCTTTGAGACTTTTAGAATCAAGCCTGCGATCGTCCATCTACCGGATTGATATTATGATCGCTCTGTATAAAGACAAAAAAGACAGAAAGAATCTCTATCAGATCGATATCTGATCAAACACGGAGGGAGCTCAGATCGGTTGCACGAATGAGTTCCCCCGTAAAATCGTTTTTATAATTTCGAAACACTTCTTCCGTTTTTCCAAAATCTAACAATCTCCCTTTTTCTAAGATTCCAATTTGATCACAAAATTTTCTCGCGGTTCTCAAACTGTGGGTAATGAGAAGAGTTGTAATCTTTCTTTGTCGAGAAATTATTTTGAGAGAAAGTAGGATCTCATTCAAAAGGATCGGATCAAGTGCCCCCAAAGCCTCATCTAAGAAAAGAATTTTTGGCTCTGCGAGAAGCGCTCGCACAAGCGCAGCTCTCTGGAGCTCCCCTCCGGAGAAAGAGAGGACATTTCGGTTCAAATCCTTACCGGAAAGTTGGAAAGAATGTAGGAACTCATAAAATGCACTTTCTCCTCTCGTTGCAATTTCTCCGCCGAGAATTCGAAGTGGCTCCTTAAGCGCCTTTTCCAGAGACCAGGATGGGTTAAAACTATTAACAGGATCTTGAAAAACAGGCTGGAGTTGATGAATCGGAATTTCTTTGCGGTTCTTTGCAAAAAAATAAATATCACCATCTTGCTGAAAGTCTCTTAATGTGGGAACACCTAAAAGAATTCGAAAGAGAGAAGTTTTGCCCGAACCAGAACGTCCAAGAATACCAAGAGTGGACCCAGGTGAAACTTCAAATGAAATAGAATCGAGAATCATTTGATCTCGAAATTGTAAACTGAGTCTTCGAATCTCTAGAGCATTTTCGGAATCGGGCATTTATTCCACCATAGATGAGATCGCCTTTAAGGACAAGAATTCTTAAATCTGTAGTAGGAACTCTCATCACAATTTTACACTCTAATCCATAGTATTTGGGAAGTCCTTAACCAATTCTTTTCTTAAAATTATTTGAATTCTTCATTTTTTAATCAAATCCTGACTTCTCGAGAAGGTTTCAGAACTGATATAAGTATGGGAATTCTTATTTTAAACACCGATAGGCAAATTCAATCCTCTTTTGAAGACAATAAATCAGAGGTAGTTTCTCTACTGATACCAGAAGATACAATCGCGTTCATGACCAAAGAAGAGCGAAGGAAATTTATCAAAAATATTCCTCTACTTATAAAAAAATATGAAAAATATCTCGTTTCCTCAAAACGAATTCATAAAAAAGCAGGGAAAATTTTATACAACCGTGATCAAAACAGGTTAAAAAAATTAAATCTTAGAATGAAGAACTCAGATTGGAATCTTTTGAGTGTTCTTGCATCAACTCATGGTGTTTCAAGATGCTTCCTTGTAAATTACATTCTTTGGCTTGATAAACTGGGAATGGCTAATACTTCTTTTGATCAAATTTACCAAGGAATTCCTACTCAAAAAAGCGCATATCAGTTCAATTGGAGCATTAACTTTGAAGCGAATCAGTTAATCAGAAAATTACAGATTGAGCCTAACGTATTATACTTTTCTCGCGAATCTAAAAAGCCAAAACCCATGAATCGGATATAAATCAAATAAATTTCGAACGCTAAATCTCAAATTTTTATATAAAAATAAAGTGGGAACACCCAAACTTTATAATTCAGAGGCGAAATCTTATATATTTGTACTTGCCCATTTACCACAATAAGGCTGAAATGAAAGAGCATGGGAATCAAAATAACTGAAGTTGGACCGAGAGACGGCCTCCAAAATGAAAAACAAATTGTCTCAACACAAACTAAAGCAGAATACATTCGCCTTCTTGTAAAAGCTGGCTTAAAAAATATAGAAACAACTTCCTTTGTAAAAAAGGAATCAATTCCTCAATTATCGGATGCAAGCGAACTTTCTTCACTCTTAGATTTCAAAGATACAATTCACTATTCTGCACTCACACCGAATCTAAAAGGCTACGAAGCTGCAAAAAAGGCTGGCTATAAAGAAGTAGCCGTATTTACGGCGGCCTCCGAATCGTTTACAAAAAAAAATATCAATCGAACTATTTCCGAATCGATCGAAGGATTTAAAGAAATTTTCTCTCAATCTAAGCAGGATGGAATTCAAGTCAGAGGTTATATATCAACCATAATTGATTGTCCCTACGAGGGAAAAATCGATTCCAAAAAGGTATTGGAGATTTCAAAGATTCTTTTAGATTTGGGTGCGTATGAGATATCGTTAGGTGAAACAATTGGCACAGGAGTTCCCACAGAAGTTGAAAAATTATTAGAGATTTTACTGAAAGAAATTCCGCCAGAAAAATTAGCGGGCCATTTTCACGACACTTACGGGATGGCAATCGCAAATGTTGAGAAAGCATTTATAATGGGACTTCGCTCCTTTGATTCATCTTCAGGGGGATTGGGTGGTTGCCCTTATGCAAAAGGTGCTGCTGGAAATTTAGCCACAGAAGATCTCGTTTATTTCTTAGAGAAGTCTGGAGTTCCCACAGGAATTGAACCAAATCTTCTTTGGGAAGCATCGGCCTATATGGAAAAATCGATTTCTCGTGAATTGCAATCAAGAACCTATCTTGCCACAAAAAAGAAAAGAGAATCTTGAATCTACATTCTCACAATTCAAAACTCCGTAAAGCACTCGAAAAAATATTTCTAAAATACGAAACCTTCGAATATCTAACAACAGATCCGATAGAGTTCCCACGCTCATACCCCGATCGACTTGATCAAGAAATATCAGCATTCATTGCAGCACTCTTTTCTTATGGAAACGTAACTGCAATTAAGAATCACCTCAAACACCTATTTTCACTTTGTGGGAACTCCCCGCATTCTTTCCTTCTAAAAAACAATCTAAATACAATCCGCAAGGAACTACGACCTTATAGATTTCAAAAATCAGCCGATATTTTTCTTTTCTTGCAAACTTTACAAGTCATGATACAAAATATTGACAACCATTCCCTCGAATCATTATTTGCACTTCCTTCTCCGAATGAGTTCCTACTTTCCCCAAAAGACCAAAGCTCGCTCTTTCAAGGCGGGCCCTTGCGACGACGAATCCTCTCATTTCAACTGCGCTTCCGGAGTAGATCCTACAAAATCAACCCGAAACAAACTGAAAGTTATGGATACAAATTTCTTGTAGGACAAGGACCAAGCACCTCTTCACTCAAGCGATATGCGATGTATTTGCGTTGGATGGTTCGCAAAGAATTTCCCGACCTGGGAATCTACACCTCGATCCCGATGTGGGAACTCCTCTTTCCTCTAGACATACACATTCAAAGAATTGCAAGCGTCCTGGAAATAAGCTCTCGCCAAACCGCTGACTGGAGGAAGGCTGAAGAAATCACCGATTTCTTCGCTAAACTTTATCCGACAGATCCTGTGCGAGCTGATTTTGCATTGAGTCGATTGGGGATATTAAGAAAGTGTAAAACGAAATACAAAGCGGAACTTTGTGAAGTCTGTGAAATACGCTCGATTTGTAGAATTTACGATCAATTCCACAAAAATCTACAAACAAGAGAGTCGAAAAAAGGACGGTGACCGAGACTCCGCCGCCCGAATTTCGAGAAACACGTTTACGGCGTTTTTTTCAGTTTGCAATTACTTGCAGGAATCAATCCTGCATTTGTACTGCCTGTTAAAACGATAAAAGTTAAAATCGACTCCGCACACGCCTCTACTTTTTTCTTTTCGTACTTACTGGTTGTGTCTTTACTATCTAAGCCAGTAGCGGAACTAATAAATGGAAGAGTCAAAACAGTGTCGGATTCATTCTTTCCACTTCCAAAATTGATCAACATTCCTGTCAAGACAGCAAGTTCCACTTCGGCAACAGCGTCTTCCACAAGCATCGTTTCCATTCCAATCGCTTCATAAAAAGTGGAACAGGAAAAACCTGTCGAGATTACGAGCATAAAAACGAGGGAAATTTTAGAAATACTTCTTACAAAACTCATTCATTTAATCCATTTGAAATAAAAACAAATTTATTCCGAAGAATTGAATTGTCAAGGATAGTTAAACATTCAATCACAAATCTTCATCTCAATCTCAACCATCGAATAACACTTGTTAGTAAAAATGAATATAGATTGAAAAGAAAATCAAAGTTTATAAAGAAGAATGAAACGGAGATTAGAGTGGTACCGCCAAGGGGAATTGAACCCCTGTTCCAAGAATGAAAATCTTGTGTCCTAACCACTAGACGATGGCGGCGAATCAAGAACGCACTGTTGAGTCGTCGGGGATTCGAACCCCGGACCCATTCCTTAAAAGGGAATTGCTCTACCAGCTGAGCTAACGACTCGAAGCGTTACGAAATACACGATATTTTTCGAATGTCGCGGGTCAATCAAAAACAAGTAAAAAAACTCCGATTCTTAAAAAGAATCTCCATGAATCGTATCTTTTCGATCGGGTCCGGTTGAGACCAGATTGATTTTCACTCCGATGAACTTTTCCAGGGTGGAAATATAATCCTTACATTTCTCGGGGAGTTTTTGAAATTCACTGATTCCGGAAATATCCGTTTTCCATCCGGGAAATTCTTCATAGACGACTTCTACTTTTTCCAATCCCTGCGATGGAAAACAATCCAAGGTTTTGCCGTTGAGTTTATAACCCACTGCAACCGGAATCCTATCATAATCGGAAAGAATATCGATCTTCGTCAGAGCAATGGACGTAATTCCGTTAATACGAACCGAATGTTTTAACATTTCTGCGTCAAACCATCCACAACGTCTCGGGCGCCCCGTTGTTGCGCCGAATTCTCCGCCTTTCTGACGAAGCGTTTCTCCAGGTTCGCCCAAAAGTTCGGTTGGAAACGGACCTTCCCCCACCCTCGTAGTGTATGCTTTTGTAATACCGATCACATGTTTGAGATGTTGGAATGGAATTCCCGTTCCGATCAAAGCTCCACCCGTAGTAGGATTGGAACTGGTAACATAGGGATATGTTCCAAAGTCAACATCCAAGCCGGTCCCTTGGGCGCCTTCCAATAGGACGCGTTTGCCTTTTTTCAATTCGTTGTCCAAATAATATGCAGTATTTATAATATTCTTCTTAACCTTGGAAAGAAAGAATTTCAAACCTTCGTTGATATCGTAAAAGGAAACCGGCGCCATCCCATACAGTTTGTCAAGTTCGCGATTTTTTTCTTCGACTAAGTGTTTTAAACGGGAAAGATAGGAATCATCCAGCAGATCCCCCACTCGCAGTCCGGTCCGCATCATCTTATCAGCGTAACAAACTCCGATTCCCTTTTTTGTGGTCCCAATCTTATGTTCCTGACTAAGAGTGGTTTCTCTCGCGGAATCGATCTGAGAATGATACGGAAACAAAAGATGACAAGCGTCGCTTAACAAAAGCTTGTCGTAAACTGGAAACCCTTCCTTTTGAAGACGGTCACATTCTTCTATAAAAAAAAGAGGATCTAAAACGACTCCGTTTCCGATCACACAAATCGTCTGATCGTAAATCACACCCGAAGGAACAAGATGGAATACGTATTTTTTTCCGTGAACTACGACTGTATGGCCTGCGTTCGCTCCGCCCTGATATCGAACGATGATGTCTGTATCCTTTGAAAGAAAGTCGATCACTTTCGCTTTTCCTTCATCACCCCATTGGGTGCCTACTACTAAAGATGCGGGCATAATTTTTCCTCAAATTGATCGTTGGTAAAATTTCGTTTCATAATTTAAAATCGGGAAGCGGAGTGGTGAGAGAAGATTCCAGAGTGTTTACCACAAGCGCATAACCGCTCGCATCCTTTTGAATTCCCGAAAACATTTCGTAGAGATGATCGTAAGCCCCGCCGGTCAAAACCGGGTCCGGAGAACCCTGAAGATATCCTTGAAATACAAAGCCTGTATAATAATTCAAATCTCTCAAAAGGGAGAAATCGATACAAAGATCGATCTTTCTTTTTTTGGTTTCCCAAGATTTTAAAATCCAGGAAGTTTCTTCGAGAACGAGATCCAATCGTTTCTTAAGTTCTCCGGAAAGAGATTCCAAGTTTAGGGAATTTTTCAAAGAATCCAAATTAAAATTCAAAACCAAAGCGCTTAATAAACGGATCAGAGATAAATTGCTTTTTTTCTCTCCAAAAATTCTCGCGATCTCGTTTACATTTTTTTGATAGAGTAAAGAGGATAGAATTTCGATTTCACCGGAATTCAGTTCGAATTCCCTCACGATCGAATGAAATAAATTCACATTTCCAAGAACTAACGTTAGATCGCTTTCCAAGGGAAGAAGCGAGACAATCTCGTCTAATTCTTCCAAAATTCTCAAAGTATTCTCTTTACCGGAAATTCCGATCGACTCAGCTCCGATCTGTAAAACTTCTTTACGGGAAACGCTACCTTTTACGGTTTCCCTAAAAATTCTCCCTATATAAAAGATATTCTGATTCTCTTTTTGATGAGAAAACCCGGCCATACCTTTCACGGCTTGGACGGTCAGATCGATGCTGGGAGAAATTTCGTTTCCGGACACATCACGAATCCGGAATAAAGACGAAAAATCGGGAGCGGATACGGTTTGCAGAAAAGTGGAGCTATAATCAAACGCGGGTAAAAAAACTTCAGAATATCCTTTTTTTTTGAGAACGCCGGAAACGATTTCCAACAAGATTCTTCTGTCTTTGCTGTCTTCTGGACCGAGAAAGTGAAATCCATCCGGGATCCATTTTTTCTGGCTGGGTTCTGAGAGATTCTGATTCATGTTTTGGAAGACTTTCCTTCCTAAATACAGTTCAAATCCAAGACGCCAGATTTCAAACCTTTTTAAAAAAATAGAATGACAATTCCCGTTACCGAACAGATGATTATTTTCCGATTCACCGGATTCTCTTTATCCATACCAAGATTTCTATTCTTAAAGTGAGCAGTTCTGTTTCCAAAGACTTCTCCTGGAATTCTCGGAACAGAGGGACTCGACTCGGGATTCTTTTTCGATATCGGAGCAACTAAAAACGATACGATTCCGCTCTAAGACTATATTGGAATGCGAAGAAACCGAACTCTCTTTAAAATACGACCGGATGAAAACATACTTATATTTGAACGGATCAGGAAGGTAATCGATGGCTGAGAAAGAATCCAGCGTAGGAAAATGGCAGAAAGAATTTTTTGAGAACATCCACCTGTTTAAACGCTCTGGGATGACCGAAGAAGAAGCCAAGAAGACGCTCCAGAAATTTTTATATTTATCCTCCGTAACTCCGATGCCTCCGGTAATGGACGTATTTAAGGAACCGGGTCTTCTCGAAACCGTGGGGGTTTATACTTCTCCGGAACAAAGATCACGGGAATTCATGATGGAATTTCTCTCCCCGATCATGAAACAATTTACGGTCGAGGGTGTGGACAATTTAAAAGCGCTCAAACCTCTCATCGGTAAATATCCGATTACGCTGATTTCCAATCACCTTTCTCACTTGGACGCGCCTGCGATCTTTCATCAGTTATACAACTGTTCTCCGGAAGGAAAAGCAATCGCTGAGCAACTCGTTTTTATCGCGGGGAGACTGGCTTACGAGCCGGACTTTACACGTCTCGGTCTTTATATGTTTGGAACCCTTCTGGTTTGTTCCAAAAGAGATATGGCGGACAACCCGAGTTTATCGGACGTAATGACAAAAATCAACATGAGAGCCTTTCGCCATTCTCAGAAACTCCAAGCCGAAGGAAAAATTATTTCCATCTTTCCGGAAGGAACCCGTTCCAGAGACGGGCGATTGATGCCTTTTGTAGAAACGGTTTATCATTATGTGGCGAACAAAGTAATCATTCCGATATCCCTAGAAAAAACGGACAAAATTCTTCCAACCACGAGCCTTTTGTTCAACCAGGTAAACGGAAAACTCGTGATCGGCAAACCGGTGTTAGTGGGAGAATTGAATCGCAAGCAGATGGAATCATTTCCAAAAGACGTGGAACAACTTCAGTTCCCCGAACACGGAGATAAAAAACAATTCCTGATCGATAACCTCGCACTTCTTGTCGGATCCAATCTGAACAAACATCAACACGGAACGTATAGAAACTTATATAAGGGAGACGTCGCAGGTAAGAATATTCTGATTAAGGTTCCAAAAGAACCCGAAGAGAAAATCGTGGTAATCGGTGCGAGCAGCATGTCGATCGCCGTCGCCACGCTTCTTGCAAACAAGGACGTTTTGGTTTATCTCTATCATCCGGACAAAGCCTACACCGAACAATGCAATACAGAAAGAAGAGAACTAAAATACTACCCTCTTTATAAACTTCCTCCGAATCTTATTTTCACATCGGATCCGGAAGATTTAAAAACGGCAACCTTGTTCATTCAAGGAACCAACCCTTGGGAACTGATCAACGTATACCCGGACATCCAACCGTTTCTGAATAAAAATAAAGCTCCTTTTTTCAACGTAGTCAAAGGATTTACGAGCACAGGTTTGATTCTTGACGAAGTGCAAACCGCTTTCGGTTTGGAAGACGACCGTCTCGGAGTCATCGCCGGGGCTTGTTATCCGGATCAAATCATGGAACGCAAAATCTCCGGATTCGAAATAGCTGCGTCTAACGCGTCTTTGATTCCGAGGATTGAAAAATTATTTACCACGGGTTATATCTTTCCGCGTGCCGCGAAGATTCCCACCGATATCAAAGGAGTTCAATTGGGGGGAGCACTCAAAACGATCTACGCTCTTGCGATGGGAATCGTAGAAGGCCATTTCACACAAACTCTCGGCGGCAACGTAGACAACTCGCTCTTTCATCTTTCGAATCGTTTCTTTGCCGAAATGACGGAGATCGGAACAAAAATGGGAGGACAACCCGAAACATTCCAAGGTCTTTCCGGACTTACGGACTTTATGCTCTCCTGTTTTGGAACGGATGCAAAGGACAGAAAAACCGGATACGATATCGCTTACGGTTCTCCATCAGAAAGAATGTCGAACGGATTTTATGGTTTGAAGGTGATGCCGAATTTGATGAAGATTACCGCGGAGACCACTCCGGTGCTTGCGGCAGCCTACGAGATCGTAATCAACAAAAAGAATATGAGTTCCATCATCGAAATGCTGGAAAACAAATTAGCAAGAGTTTAAAAAGATTCGGTAGTCATACGAAATACGAACACTTGTCTTCTCAAAAACCCGCTTTTTTCGCTCTCGATCGGGACAAAGGCGGTCTTTTTGATCTTTAGCGTAACAGTAAGAAGCAAATGCTGACTTGAATCACCTGTGATTTCCTTCAGCGACTTGTGAGTGACACCCAACTTCGAAAAGCGATTTCTTACCCAACGGTAACGAGTATCAGAAGAATCTGAGCTGCGATTCGCTGACCTGTGATTTTTGTAGATACCCAAAGCAGCCTTGATCCGTAAAAACAAGAGTTTGTAAAGAAAGATAATCCTTGAGATGACCGCCTAACGGTTCATCTTCTGGTTTGCTACAGAGTGAAAAATACTGGACCTTGATTTAACTGCAATCGTATGAACTAAGGCTCGAACCTAACATCCTCTATGCTTGTCTGAGAGATAGAATACAATCGGTCACTGATATTTATCGAGCTTCCACTTACTCATAATCATGCAAAAATTGTATGTTACAATTTGGAAACAGTTTTTTGATCTTTTCCCTCTCTTGAGATGAAAGAGAATCGTTTAAATATAAAGACTTGAGATTTTGTAGATTCCCAATTTCTTCAGGAAGCGATGCGAGTTCGTTGTAGGACAGGTCTAAGTGCACGAGGTTTCGCAAATTTCCAATTTCCTTAGGAAGGGCAGTAAGTTGATTAGAAGATAGGAATAAAGCCCGAAGATTCTGTAGATCTCCAATTTCCTTAGGAAGTGAAGTAAGTTTAGTATTGGATAGATCTAAATCCCGAAGATTTTGTAGTTCTCCAATTTCCTTAGGAAGTGAAGTAAGTTGATTAGAAGATAGATCTAAAGCCTGAAGATTTTGTAGATCTCCAATTTCCTTAGGAAAAGAAGTGAATTGATTAAAAGATAGGTATAAAGCCTGAAGATTCTGTAGTTTTTCGATTTCCTTAGGAAAAGAAGTGAATTGATTAGAAGATAGGGATAAATCCCGAAGATTCTGTAGTTTTTCGATTTCCTCAGGAAGCGAAGTAAGTTGATTAGAAGATAGGAATAAAGCCCGAAGATTATGTAGATCTCCAATTTCGTTCGGAAGCGATGCGAGTTCGTTGTGGGACAGGTCTAAGTGCACGAGGTTTCGCAAATTTCCAATTTCCTTAGGAAGGGCAGTAAGTTGATTAGAAGATAGGAATAAAGCCCGAAGATTCTGTAGATCTCCAATTTCTTTAGGAAGTGAAGTAAGTTTAGTATAGGATAGATCTAAATCCCGAAGATTTTGTAGATCTCCAATTTCTTTAGGAAGTGAAGTAAGTTTAGTATTGGATAGATCTAAATCCCGAAGATTTTGTAGATCTCCAATTTCTTTAGGAAGTGAAGTAAGTTTAGTATTGGATAGATCTAAATCCCGAAGATTTTGTAGTTCTCCAATTTCCTTTGGAAAGGAAGTAAATAGATTGATAGACAAATCCAGGCTCTGGAGGTTTTGTAGATTCCTAAACTCTTCAGGAAGAGATGTCAGTTGTTTGTCAGCTAAACGCAAATGATAAACACTTACCGGATTTTCTAAAGCCTCTTCTAAATTCTGATATTCCTTCTCTTCGTTTCTGATACAACTAGACAAGCAAACAATCGAGACAAAAAAAATCAGAACAACCGCTTTTGGCAAAACCGAAGATATAAAATTACAATTCATCATTCAATCCAAAACTTTTTGTAACCAGTTGCAATCTAAAACCAAATTTGTCAATAAATTATACCGTCCAAATCACTCTATTGTCTTTCAAACAGACTTATTACAAATCAAACTTGTTTGATAATCCCAAAAGCTACCCAATTTAAAAAGTAGAATGATCACAAAACCTGCCCTTCTTAACTTTCCAAGCGTTTACAACGTGCGCCGAATCAATCACAGTTCGCCGCGGTTATGGGAGATCCTTTGTGGAAAGACTCCTTCGGCTTCCTTTCCCAAGATTTGGATCGATTTCGCAAAGACGCACAAGGATTATTTGGCTCGAGCATTTTTGGAATCAATTTGTAAAATTTCAAAGAATCTTCTCTAAGCAGGATTCCAACAAACACTCGATTTCCTTTCGTTTTTTAAGCTTCGACTCTTCTTCATTTTTCATATTTTATCCGGAAGTGAATTTAAATCAAAAGAAAAGACATTTTACTTTTCATATAATTTTTAAAATAGTCAATCAGTTCAGATTACTTTCTGATATTTTAGTTTCTTGTGTTCTTTGAAAAAATCGATCCCGTTCAACAGCCAATGAAATCTTTCCACGGAAATCTTTTGAATTTTTTCCTCCGTGTTCGACCACGGAAATTTACTTGCTTCCCATCTCTTCTGCCAAAGACAAAATCCACCTTTGTTCCTGTCGAGCCTTTCAGTTTGTCTTTCTTCAGATTACAAAAGAGAAATCAGCTCTCTGCTGATTACGCATCCTTCTTCATTTTACCTTCTACGATTATGGAAAGCGCATTCGATTTTCTTAAATCTGTGATTCCAGGACACAAATACACGTTTCGACTACCAGGGTTTAGCTCCATATACCAAGACTAAACTGAAGATTCATTTGAAGATGTGCCGAAGAATCTATCTTTAGAGTCAAAAATTCAGACCCGAAAGGAGAGCTAACGTTTACAAAAGAATTAGGAACTTCCACAAACCCGTCTTTGTCCTGATTTTTAATTCGTCTCTCCCAGTGATATCCGGAACGTCGTATATTTGAGTCGCCTTTCCTTACAATACTGACGCTGGGAAAGGCAGCTTTTAAAAAGTTATCCGACTCTTTTTGCCAATCGAATTTGTTTTTTTCATCAAAAGGATTTGAACAGATTTTTACGGTTGTGGAAGGCGGGGATATTGGGGAGTTCCTACATTTTTCTAAATCAAAGAACACCTCTTTGAAATAAGGAGTTCCTACATTTCTTCGGGCAAAGAGATCTACCTGTAAAAATGGGAGTTCCTACTTTCCGAGAATTAACAACAACGCAAAGGCATCATAAAGCAAAATCCAACGCAAACACCAGTACATAAAAAAACCCGGCGTAGTAAACCGGGTTTGCACAAGCAAAAAGATCGAAAGTAAACGGATTACTTTTTCTTTTTCGGCTCTTTTTCTTTTTTAGGAGCCGCTTCTTTTTTTGCAGGAGCAGGAGTTGCGCCGGATTTTCTGGCTTCTCTTTTTTCTGCCCTAACTTTTGCTTGCGTTTCGCGTTTTTCTTCTCTTTCTTTCAAAAGAGCAGATCTTTCTTTTCTGGAAGTGAGTTCTAAAATTCCAACTTCGGAATTATCGGAAGTTCTGTTCACAAGTTTCAGAACGCGAGTATAACCGCCGTTCGTAGTCTCAAAACGTTTCGCGATATCTTCGAAAAGTTTTACCACCACTTCACGGTCTTTGATCCGTTTCATCACTTCCCGTTTGTTGTGAAGTTGAATCTCCGGTTTCAGATCCACCGCAAGATTCTTCTTAGCTCTTGTAATCAACTTCTCGGCATGAGAGCGAATCACTTTTAATTTTGCTTGAGTCGATTCGATTCTCTCGTATTTAAAAAGACTTGTGATCATGTTATTGATCAAAGCGTCTCTGTGACCTTTGTTACGGTTTAGATGTTTTACTTTATTTCTTTTGTTCATTTTAGAAATCCCTCATTCCGAAGGAAAGACCAAGAGTGGAAAGTTTCGCTTTCAATTCTTGCAGACACTGGTCGCTATAGTGCTTGGATTTCGACATTTCTTCTTCGGATCTCTTAACGAGGTCTCCGATAAAATCGATTTCCAGACTTCTTAAAACATTGAGAGAACGAACTGACAGTTCCAATTCTTCCACATGTTTAGACAACGACGCTTTGAGTTTTTCGTCCGCTTCGTCCAGTTCGTCGTCTTCTTCTTCCAGCTCTTCTTCGAAATTGATAAATACTGTAAGATGCTCTTTTAAGATTTTTGCAGCCTGAGCCACGGCATCATCCGGAGATACGGAACCGTCGGTCCAAACCTCCAGAGTCAGTTTTTCGTAATCCGATCTCTGAGCAACTCGTGTCTCGGAAACTTCAAAGATTACTTTTTGAACCGGAGAAAAGATAGAATCGACAGGGATCGTTCCCAATACTTCGATATCTTTTTTCTTTTCTTCAGCGGGAACATACCCTCTTCCTCTTTGAATTTCCAAATCCATAATCAGATTTGCGTCTTCATTGAGAGTCGCGATATGAAGATCCGGATTCATAATTTCAATGGAAGAATCTACTGCTAAATCCCCTGCTCTGAAATAACCAGCACCTTTCAATTCAAGATGAATGATCTTGCTCTGATCCTTTTCCTCAGGCTCGTATTTAATACGAACCTGTTTCAGGTTGAGAATAATTCTGGTTACGTCTTCCGCAACTCCCTCGATAAAGGAGAATTCGTGATTCACCCCTTCGATACGAATCGCAGAAATCGCAGCCCCCTCGATGGAGGACATCAAAGTCCTTCTGAGAGAGTTACCGATAGTTGTGGCAAAACCCCTTTCAAATGGCTCTGCAACGAACTTCCCATAATTGGGGGTGTTCGCTTCCGTGTTGAATTCTATCTTCTTAGGACGTTTAAATCCTTTGAGTAAGCTTTTGAGAGACAATTTGAGAACCTTCTATCAGATTTTATTTAGAGTAAAGCTCTACGATTACCTGTTCTTTAACCGGTAAGTCGATATGGTGGCGCTCCGGCAATGCCGTTACGTCTCCGCCAAAGTTAGTATAATCTGCCGATAACCAAGATGGAACACCCTGCAATGATTGAGACAAACGGATATTATCAGCAATAAAAGTAGAAGTTTTAAACTTCTCGCGAATTTCCACTTTGTCTCCTACGTTCAATCTGTAGGAAGGAATATCCACTCGATCTCCGTTCACGAGAATGTGTCTGTGAGCGATAAAGTTTCTCGCCTGACGACGAGTAACCGCAAACCCAAGACGATAGATTACGTTATCCAGTCTTCTTTCCAGCAACTGCAAAAGAATCTCACCAGTCACACCGTGTGCATGGGAAGCTTCTTCATAATATCTGCGGAATTGTTTTTCCAAAAGACCGTAGGCTCTTTTGAGTTTTTGTTTTTCGCGAAGCTGAGCGCCGTATTCCGACACTTTTCCTTTCCGCTTCGTAGGCATTCCCGGAGGGCCTTTACGGTGGAATTTATCCTTATTAAAAGTATAACTCGACTTAAGGAAGAGATCAACTCCCTCCCTTCTCATGATTTTTACAACAGGACCTCTATATCTTGCCATCTTAAACTACCTTAGACCCTTCTTCTCTTACGTGGGCGACATCCATTGTGAGGCAATGGAGTAACATCCTTAATCATCTTAATGTTCAATCCTCTGGCAACCAAAGAACGAATCGCGGACTCGCGGCCGATGCCTGGCCCGGAAACCATTACGTCTACTTCTTGAAGTCCGGCAGAATCCATCGCCTTTTCAGCTGCGTTTCCTGCCGCAATTTGCGCCGCGTAAGGAGTGGATTTTTTGGATCCACGGAATCCCATCGCTCCCGAGGTGGACCAGGAAATCGTGTTCCCCGCCATATCGGTAATAGTAACGATCGTATTGTTGAAGGAAGCGGTGATATAAACTTTCCCGCGAGGAACGACTTTCTTTTCCTTCTTTTTAACTTTCTTTTCTTTCTTGGATTTCTTATCGTCAGCCATGATTACTTAGTTACCTTTTTCTTATTCGCTACAGTTTTCTTGCCGCCCTTTCTCGTTCTGGCATTGGTTCTGGTTCTTTGACCGTTTACCGGAAGACCTCTTCTATGTCTGAGTCCTCTGTAGCATCCGATATCCATCAAACGTTTGATGTTGAGTTGGATTTCGGAACGCAGATCCCCTTCCACTTTTGCACTTTCTTCGATCGCTTTACGAATCGCCGCTTCCTGAGCTTCGTTCAGGTCTTTTACACGAATTTTTTCGTCAACACCGGCTTTTTTTAAAATTCCTCTCGATAAGGAATTTCCGATCCCGAAGATATAGGTCAGTCCTATAACAACTCTTTTCTCTCTTGGAAGGTCGATACCTGCAATACGCGCCATATTTCTTATGCTTGCCTTTGTTTGTGTTTCGGATTGGTGCAGATCACTCGGATTACACCTTTTCTTCTGATAACCTTGCAGCTAGAGCAGATTTTCTTAACTGATGTTCTTACTTTCATAACAATTCCTACTTTTTGCGGTAAGTAATTCTGCTCTTAGAAAGATCGTAAGGGGAGAGTTCCACCGTAACTTTATCACCCGGTAAAATCCGAATATAGTGCATTCTCATCTTTCCGGAAATATGTGCCAAAACCTTATGGCCATTTTCCAATTCTACACGGAACATCGCGTTGGGCAGGGGCTCAAGTACGGTGCCATCGACTGTGATCGCTTCTTCCTTAGCCACTGAATTATGCTAGCTCCTTTTGAATCAAAGAAGTCACTTCCTCAAGAGATCCAACGCCGTTCACTTGAGAAAGTTTCTTTTGTGCCGCGTAAAAATCCAGAAGAGGTAAGGTCTTCCTGTTATAATTATCGAGACGATTCTTAATCGTCGCCTCGTTGTCATCCGCGCGGCCTTCGATTTCCGCACGGCTTAAAAGTCTCTTCAAGAGTTCCGCATCCGGAACCTGAAGATTGATCGCTTTATCAATGGACTTACCTTCGCCCTTCAAGAGAGCGTCCAGTGCATCCGCTTGTTCCACGGTTCTCGGAAATCCATCCAATAAAAATCCGTTTTTGCAATCCGCTTCACGAATGCGGTCTTTAATGATTCCGATCACAACGCCATCCGGTACCAAATCACCAGCATCCATGTAGCGTTTCGCTTCGATTCCCATCGCGGTTTGATTCTTTACGGCATCGCGTAAAATATCACCGGTGGAAATCTGAGGGATGGATAGGTTTTGGCAAAGAATCTTTGCTTGTGTTCCTTTTCCAGCCCCGGGAGGCCCCATGAAAATGATATTTTTCATGAGATCGGTCTTAAGACCTTCCCTTAATTTTCGACTTCTTCATGAAACCTTCATAATTTCTCATCAAAAGTTGAGATTCGATTTGTTTCAAAGTCTCAAGCGCCACCCCTACCATAATCAAAAGAGAGGTTCCGCCGAATGTATAAACCAGAGAGCCGCCTCCCGAGTTGGAGCTCAAATCTAAGAATTTGATGATGATATAAGGAGCCAAAGCCAATCCCGCGAGAAACATCGCTCCCGGAAGAGTGATTCTGTTTAATACCTTTTCAATGTATTCTTTTGTATGCGAACCCGGACGAATTCCTGGAATAAACCCGCCGTATTTCTTCAAGTTTTCAGCCAGCTCAGATGGATTGAACTGAATCGCGGTGTAAAAGTATGCGAAAAACACGATTAAAGAAGTATAGATAACAAAGTAGAATAATGCGTGATACCAGATCTGGGAGAATGGATTGAAAAAGTCCATAATGATCGCCCAACCCGCCCACTGCTCGCTGCTTGAGGACAACCATTGAATGATCGTCTGCGGAAACAGGATCAAAGAGGAAGCAAAGATAATCGGCATTACATTCGCGCCGTTTACTTTAAAAGGAATGGATTGGCTTTTCGCCTGAACCATCTTTCTTCCGACCATCTGTTTTCCGTATTGCAAAGGCACCTTTCGAACACCCTGAGTCAGAAGTACGGTAAGAGAAATCAGAAGTATAAAAAGAATCAAAAGAATGAGAACATTCAGAGCGTCCATTGTATCCGTGGAAAAAAGTTGAACCATGGATTCGGGTAGTCTACCGATGATACCTGCAAAGATCAAAAGAGAAATACCGTTTCCGATTCCCCTTTCCGTAATCTGTTCACCCAACCAAATCAAAAGAACGGTTCCAGTGGTGATGGACAAAATTCCAATCAGGTAAAAATACGGAATGACACCGGAATTGATCAAGCCGGGATATCTCGCAGGCTCCAGCTCGGTTCCTGTAGACCAGCCTTTTGCGAGTTGAATTACCGCTAAGGACTGAATCGCGCAAAGAATCACGGTACCATATTTTGTGTATTGGCCGATTTTCTTTCTTCCTTCTTCTCCTTCTTTTTGAAGCTTTTGCAAAGAAGGGATAAGCACCATAAATAGCTGCATTACGATCGATGAGGAAATGTAAGGCATGATACCGAGTGCAAAGATGGAGAATTTCA